>NZ_BAAHCA010000049.1:0-14214 GCF_054776295.1 Streptomyces sparsus | reverse complement strand
GGGTCGCTCGCCCGACCCCGCCCGGGCCGCCCTCACCAGCTCGCAGTCCCTCGCCCATTGAAGATTCGAGGACGACCCGTGCCGGAAAGTTCTTGCGACACCCCCGACCGCCGAAACGCCGACAAGCCCCACCGCACCGGAAGCGGACGCGATGCCGCCGTGCGCTACAGCCTCTACCTGGCAGGATGCGTGCTTTTCGCTGCCGGTGCGACCCTCTTCATCCACGCCGGGCTCGGCGTCGATCCGCTCGACGTGCTCTCGCTGGGCTTGCTGGAGCACCTCCCGCTGACCATCGGGATCGCTCAAGCCCTCATCGCCGTCGTCTGCATCACCGTCTGGTCGGTCTGGAACCGCCGCCGGCCGGTGTTCTCGCCGTTCGTCACGTTCCTCCTGTGCGGAAGTCTGATCGACCTGTTCCTGCTGCTGGACCTCTCCGCCCTGACCAGCGTGCTCTCCCTTGCGATCGCCGTGCTGCTGTGCGCCTACGGCTCATCACTCATCATCATGAGCGGAACGGGGATCCGCGCCATGGACCTGCTCGTCATCTCCATGACCCAGCGCTGGAAGGCACCCTTCTGGCTGGCCAAGGCGTCCGTGGAAGCGCTGCTGCTCGGTGTCGGCTATCTCCTCGGCGGTCCGGTCGGCGTCGGCACGCTCGTCTTCCTGATCTTCGTGGACGGGTTGATCCAGCCGTTCATGGCCCTCAACCGCCGCGTGCTGCACATCACCAACCGAGGCATTCCGCAAGCTCCTGCCCCGGTCCGACGCGGCGGGCCGCGGCCGGTCCCGACCGGCGCTTCCCGACAGCCCGGGCACCACGGCGGCACCCCTTCCCGTCCTGCCCCCACACAACTCTGACCGGTTGCTGACACTGCTCGCACGCGGCTGCGGAAACCTGACACGCCCTTACAGAGTCCTGTGGCGGGCGGTCTTGTACCCGCGGCGGGAGCGAAGCAGGCTGGTGCCAGAGTGCTGATCCCTGGACGGCCGACGGTGCGGAACGCCACCCGCCTGCGCCACGGCCACCGCTCGGGCAGCCGAGGGTGTCACGCACGGGCAGAACGCCGCGCCGTGCACTTCCGTGACAGCGGAGGGGGTTGGGGGAGCCCCGGGCGGGCGGCAGGTGCGTCGACTGCCGACTCGCCCGCTTCCCACTCGCCCTACAGTTCGCCCCCCGCGGGCCCGTCCCGCCCCATGCATGCCGTGGAGCAGCGGTACGAACCACCGCAGGACGGACCGGCCGAACTGCCGGAGCGCGCCCGCTCGTGCGCGGCTGGTACGCCGGCCGAGCGCGGCTCCGGCGCCCCGGGCGACGGTTGCCCTCGCTCGACCACCCACCCATGAAGGGACCATCATGAACCGCACCGCATTCGTCTTTCCCGGCCAGGGCTCACAGCAGGTCGGCATGGGTCTGGATCTCGTCCGCGAACACCCCGACCTGCTGGACACCTACTACCGGGCGGCGGACGAGATCCTCGGTTTCCCGCTCTCCGGACTGTGCTGGGAGGGGCCGAAGGAGGCGCTGCGGGACACCGCGGTCACCCAGCCCGCCATCTTCCTGACCAGCGTCGTCACCTCCGAGGTGCTGCGCAGACACGACATCGTGCCCGACGCCGTCGCCGGGCACAGCCTGGGGGAGTACCCGGCACTGGTCGCCGCGGGAGTGCTCGACTGGACGGACGCCCTGCGGCTGGTCCGGCTGCGCGGGGAGCTGATGGCCGCCGTCAACGAGCGGGTGCCGGGTGGCATGGCCGCCGTCATGGGGCTCGATCCGGACGCCGTGGAGCGACTGTGCGCCGACGCGTCAGCAGCCACGGGGGAGACGGTGGAGATCGCCAATGACAACGAGCCCACGCAGACGGTCGTCTCCGGCAGGCCCGGCGCGGTGGAGCACCTCGCCGAACTGGCGAACCGCGCCGGAGCCCGCAAGGTCATCATGCTCGACGTGGGCGCGCCGTTCCACTGCAGCCTCATGCGCGGCATGGAGGCCGAGTTCGCGGACGCGCTGAGCGCCACCGACTTCCGCGATCCGGCCGTGCCGATGTACTCCAGTGTCACCGCCGACCGGGTGAGGACAGCGGCCGAGGTGGTCGTCGCCCTCCGCCGCCAGCTCACCGGGCGCGTGAGGTGGACCGAGACGGTGAACCGGATGGTCGACATGGGCCTCGACGGGTTCGTCGAGGTAGGCCCCGGCAAGGTCCTGAGCGGCCTCTGCCGTCGGATCGCTCCGCAGGTGAGCGTCCACCAGACCAGTGACATGGCCAGGATTCGACGGACCGCCGAATCCCGCGCGCTTACCACGCCTGCCACTCCGTGACCCTTTCGTACGCCCCACGGTCGCCCGGGCGCACCGTCCGGGCGGCCGCAACACGGCCTGGGACCTACGCGGCGGCGGTATGCGACCAGGGCGCCGGTGACGCGGCGGCATTTCCCTCGGAACGAGTGGTCCGAGTCGCCTGTATTCCTCCGCGGCAATCAAAACGCGGCGCTGGGGAGGGCGGTGTGTCCGGGGCCGTAGGGGAGCGGTCGTCGAGTGCATCGTCGAGGCGCGGCGCGCACATCGTGGAAACGGAGCAGGTGAGAGCGGTCACTCGGTTGGGTGAGCGCGGGCGGCCGCCGGTGACGGAGTGCTCCGTAGCGCGGATCGGTCCCGAAGCCCGCACGCCGGCGGTCGCTGTACGGCCGTGTGGGAATTCCCTTCTACAAGCCTTTGTGAAGTCGCTTGTTGTGCCCGTCGGTATCGCAGATCCTGGCTGTGGGAAAACGGTGCGACATTCTGTGCCGTTCCTCTCGCCGCCGGTGGTGCGGGTGAACTCGCGAATTCCAGCAAGGTGCGGAAGTCCCGACAGACTTCGCCGGCCGGCGAAGCGGGTGCGCGGCCACCGGTGGACACCACCGACTAGCTCCGCCGTGTGCGAGTGCCGACGAGCACCGGTCCCTGAACCGGAGACGCGGTGCGAGCACGTCGCTGACCCGCCGTCCGTACCAGCCGTATCCCTGCCGCTCACACGAGGGGCCCGGGGGCATGCACCGCAACCCGACTCGAAGGGTGTCGGGTGCCACAACGAAGGGGAGTCACATGCGTAATCGAAAGCCTCGGCTCGCGCTGGTCGGTACGGCCGGCGCCCTGATCCTCACGACGGTGCTGGGCACGCCCGCAGCGACTGCGGTGCCGGTCGCGCCCGCCCCTACCGCTTCGGTGCACACGCCACAGGCCTCGGATGCCGAGGTCCTGGACATCACCATTACTCCCGACGGCCTCACCGCCCCCGCCACCGCGCCGCCCGGTCCGGTCACCTTCCGCACCACGACCACCGATCCGGGGGCCGGGCTGGTGGGCCTCGCCCGCCTGCGTGACGGGGTGACCTGGGAGCGGTTCCGCGACATACAGCAGCGCACGCTGTCGTCCGACCCGGCTGTCGTCGTCCAGGCGGAGGAGGACCTGCTCGCCTCCGCGGACCTGCTGGGAGGTGCCGTCACCCACCCCGGACTGCCCGGATCGTTCAGCCAGCGCCTGGAACCGGGCACCTATCTGCTCTTCGAGTACTTCGACCTGGAGAACGCCCCGCAGCCCCGGTACCGGTGGCTCACGGTGACCCGTACCGGTTCCGGCCAGGCCCTCGCGCCGACCGCGACCCTCGTTTCCGAGGAGGTGTCCGGTGAGCCGCGCTTCACGCTGCGGGGCACGGTTCGAGCCGGCCAGCCGTGGCGCTTCGTCAACAGGTTGCCGCAGGAGAACGAGGCCGTCTTCTTCCCGCTGCCGGACAACGTCACCGAGACCGAACTCGAGTCGTACTTCGACGCCTTCGGTGACAACGGCGAATGGCCTTCGGAGCCGCCGCCCTTCGACACGAGCAAGGGAGTGGGCTCGCTGCCGTTGACCCCAAGGCAGTCCTCGGTCCTTCAGGTCCCGCTGACGCCGGGCCGGTACGCGGTCATCACATGGCTCAAGGACGCCACCGACGGCCGTACCCGGCTGGTGCAGCAGGGCCAGTACGCGATCGTCGAGGTCCGCTGACAGGACCTTTGACTTCAACCGCACTTCACGTTTTAGCGTTCGACAGAGACAGGCCGGGAGCAATTCCACGGCCCACGATCCAGGGGGAACCCAGATGAGTACGACGGCACCGCCCCGCGCAGGGCGACGAGAGTGGTTCGGGTTGGCGGTGCTGGCACTGCCCACGCTGCTCATAGCGATGGACATGACCGTCCTGCACCTGGCGATCCCGTCCCTGACCGCCGACCTCCAGCCCACCTCCGCCCAGCTGCTGTGGATCGTCGACATCTACGGTTTCCTGGTCGCCGGTCTGCTCATCACCATGGGGACGCTCGGTGACCGGATCGGCCGGCGAAAGCTGCTGCTGGCGGGCGCGGCGGCGTTCGGGACCGCCTCCGTGCTGGCCGCTCTGTCGACCAGCGCCGAGACCCTCATCGCGACACGTGCGCTGCTCGGCGTCGCCGGTGCCACGCTGATGCCCTCCACCCTGTCGCTGATCCGCACCATGTTCCTCGACGCTGCCCAGCGCACCGTCGCCATCAGCGTCTGGATGACCTGCTTCGCCGTCGGCGGCGCGCTCGGCCCGCTCTTCGGCGGCATGCTTCTGAACCACTTCTGGTGGGGCTCGGCGTTCCTGCTCGGCGTGCCCGTGATGCTGCTCCTGCTCGTCCTCGGACCGATCCTGCTGCCCGAACACCGGGACAGCTCGGCCGGCCGGCTCGACCTGGCCAGCGCAGTCCTCTCCCTGGTGGCCGTGCTCGCGGTCATCTACGGGCTCAAGCTGGTCGCGGAGGACGGGCTCGCGCCGCTGCCCGTCGCCTCCGTGCTGCTGGGCCTGGCCGTGGGCGTCCTCTTCATCCGCAGACAGGCCACGCTTGCCGACCCCATGGTCGACCTGAAGCTGTTCCGCAGCCGTTCCTTCAGTACCTCCGTCGGCGTGCTGACCCTCGGCATCCTCATCATGGCCGGCTCGCAGCTCTTCACCCTGCAGTTCCTCCAGTTGGTGCACGGACTGTCCCCGTTGAACGCGGGGCTGTGGTCACTGCCCAACGCCGCCGGGCTCATGGTCGGTGCGATGTCCGCCCCCGCGATCGCCCGCAGCGTCCGCCCCGGTTACGTCATGGCGGTCGGGCTCCTGGTAGCCGCCGGCGGCCTGCTGGTCCTCACCCAGGCCGACGCGGCATCCGGCCTCGCCGCGGTGGTGAGCGGCTCGGCCGTCATGGGGCTCGGGCTGGGCCCGATGGCCGCACTCGCCACCGACCTGGCGGTCGGCGCCGCCCCGCCCGAGCGTGCCGGAGCAGCCTCCGCCATATCCGAGACGGGCACGGAACTGGGCGCGGGACTGGGCATCGCCCTGCTCGGCAGTGTCGGCTTCGCTGTCTACCGGAACCAGATCGCCGACACCATGCCGGACGGCGTCCCGGCCGATGCCGCCCACGTTGCGCAGGACACCCTGGGCGGAGCCGTGGCGACCGCCACCGAACTGCCCGGAGTGCTCGGCACGGAACTGCTCACCGCCGCCCGTGAGGCCTTCGTGCAGGGACTGCACCTGACGGCCGTGGTCGGGGCCGTCATCTCCGTCGGCCTGGCCGTACTGGCCGCAGTCCTGCTCCGGCAGGTGCCGCCGGTCTCCGCGGACAAGGACGGGGCCGAGCCTGAGGTGGGGGCGGGCGGGGCGTCCGCCCCCACATCGAAGGACACCGCCGTCACGGCGGTGTCCACGGCCCCCGACGGACCGACGACCGTGATCGGCAGTGGCGTGTGAAGCGCCGACCGTGAACAGAGCGGGGGCGGCCGGTAGGGCGATACCGGCCGGCCGTCCCCGGGACCGCCTGAGAAGACGACGCACGGGGCGGCCAGGCCGCCCACGACCGACTGGAGGTTTCAGAACATGGCAACGACGGAAAACAAGACGGTCACAGTGGAAATGGTGCTGGACGTCATCTGCGCGGCGTCCTACATCGCGTTCGTCCGGCTCGAACGAGCCGCGGACCGGTTCCGGGCCGAGGGCGGCAACGTAGAGGTGGTCTTCCGGCCCTTCCAACTCGCGCCGGACGCCGACTTCGACGGCAAGCCGCTGCTGGAGGTGCTCGCCGGGATGTTCGGCGACCACGTGGTCGCCGAGACCGAGCAGGCAGCCCGGGACGCACTGAAGGACGGCGTGACGCTCGACTACCACCGGGCCGTCGCCGCCGACACCTTCGAGGCGCACCGGCTGGTCGCCACCGCGGCCCGGCAGGGGCTGGCGGAGCCCATGGTCGCCCGCCTGTTCGCAGCCCATTTCACCGACGGCCTGAACATCGCCGACCCGCGCACACTCGCCGACCTGGCCGAGGAGGTGGGAGTCCGGCCGGGTGACGAGGGCGCCGCCGAACTGCGAGCCGAGCTCGACCGGGTCCGGGGTCTGGGCGTGCGCTCGGTGCCGCAGATCCACGTCGACAGGGGCCCCAGCCTGACCGGCACACAAGCCGAAGAGACCTACCTTCGTGCCCTCGCCACCGCCGCGGGCGAGTAGCGCTGACGACCTCCCGTAACCGGTGAGCGCACGGCACCCACAGCCGTGCGGGTTCTCCGGTGCAGCACCCCCTTCTCCTGCTCCCACGCCGCCCCGTCGATCCTCGGAGTAAGCCGATGCGTGTCCTGTTTGCGGTCTTTCCGGCAACTGCACACCTGCACCCCATGGCGCCCCTTGCGTGGGCCCTGCAAAGCGCCGGCCACGAGGTCCGTGTCGCCAGTCATCCCGAGATGGCGGACGCGATCACCGCCGTCGGTCTCAACGCCGTCCAGGTCGGAGAGACCGTGGACATGATGGCCCCGGCACCCGACATCCGGGCACAACTGGACCGGATCACCGAGGCCGTGCAGACTTCCGGCAACCCCGACGCCCAACTCTGGGAAATCCTCCGTCGACGCGTCCTGCCTGCGTTGGCGAAGTACTTCCCCGCCGAGGTGACAGAGGAGGGCAGCCGCTCCGTCCTGGACGACCTGGTCGACTTCACCCGTGGTTGGCAGCCGGACCTGGTGCTCTGGGACCCCGCCTTCCTGCCCGCCCCTGTGGCAGCCCGCGCCGCCGGAGCCGCCCACGCTCGCCTTATGTGGGGCACGGACTACTTCGCCTGGTCGCGTCATACGCTTCGCCAACTCGGCGACCGGCCGGGCGTGGAGCCTCTCCACGACCCGCACGCGGCCCTGGTGCGGCCGATGGCGGAGCGGTACGGCATCGACTTCGACGAAGAACTGCTCGTCGGACAGTGGACCGTCGACCCCATGCCGTCCCACCTGCGGCTGCCCCTCGACGTGCGGTACGTACCTCTGCGTTGGGTCCCGTTCAACGGGGCCGCCCCCGTTCCGCAGTGGTTGCTGGAACCGCCGAAACGCCCGAGGGTCTGCCTCACCCTCGGCCTCACCGCGCGCGAACGGGCCAAGGGCAGCGAGGTGGCCGTGTCCGACCTGCTCGAGATGGTCGCCGACCTCGACGTGGAACTCGTCGCGACGCTGGACAAGTCCCAGACCGCGTCGCTGCGCACCGTGCCCGACAACGTCCGGACCATCGACTACCTGCCGCTGAACCAGCTGCTGCCGAGTTGCTCTGCCGTCATCCACCACGGCGGCTACGGCACCATGGCCGCCGCCGTGGCGCACCGGGTACCCCAGCTCGTCACCTGGGAGGACGGCGGTGACGCCATGGTCACCGCGGCGTACGTCACCGAGCGGGGCGCCGGGCTGGCCATGGACCGGGAGCAGTTCACCGTGGCGGGTCTGAAGCAGCAACTGCTGCGCATTCTCAACGAGCCGTCGTTCCAGCAGGCCGCCGATCGTCTGTACGCGGACATGCTGGCCACACCCGGCCCGCACGAGGTCGTTCCGGTGCTGGAACGCCTGACCGCACAGCACCGCGGCTGATCCCTGCTCGCCACAGGGTGAACACCGCCTGCGGCCGGGCCTTGCGCAGGCCCGGCCGTACCCGCGGGCGGTGCCGGAGTGCTTGCCGCGTCCGGCACCGCCCGCCCGGACCAGCCGGGATACGGGTCAGGTCCCCGGTTTGCGGCCGTAGACGTGGACGTCGTCCCCGTTCTTGAGCAGGCCCCAGTAGGCCTTGGCGTCGCCCGAACGCATGTTGACGCAGCCGTGGGAGCCGGGCGGCGACCACACACTGCCCTTGATGGAGTGGAACGCCTGGCCGCCGTCGAAGAACTGGCTGTACGGCATGGCGACGTCGTAGAGGGTCGACCAGTGGTTCTTGTTGCGCCAGTAGACCTTCTTCGCGCCGGTGCGCGTCTCGTACCCGTCACGTCCGGTCCGTACCGGCACCGGGCCCTTGACCAGCCGCTTCCCGTCCTGGATCCAGGACAGCTGGCGGGTCAGGTCCACGCAGGCGATGCGCCCCTTGTTGGTGGGGCACTTACCGGCCTTGTTGGGGTTCCTGCCCGCGGCCTTCTGACTGTTCATCAGCCGCATCACCCCCCAGGTGACGGGGCCGGCGTAGCCGATGTTCGGGCTGATTCCGTGTTTCGTCTGGAAGCCCTGGATGGCCCGGCAGTCCGCGGCCGACTGCTTGCCGTTCACTTTGAGGCCGAGAAAGCCCTCGACCTGCTTCTGGTACGGGCCGGTGCTGGTGGTGCAGGCCGGAGCCGCGTGGGCCGGCGTGGCGCCGGCCGCGACGGCCAGGGGCGCGGCCACCGCGGCAGCGGACAGCAGCGCTCCGAGTCTGAGTCTGCGGCTCCTGGCCGCCGTTGTTCCCATGGTCGTGTGACTCCCTCCCCGCGCACTCGCCTCGCGGAGGCCGGCGGCGACCGCGTGTCCGTGCGGAGGAGACGGGCGAGTGCGTACGGGCGCCGGAGCGCCGTCCCCTCACCACAGTCAGACCACCGCACCGGCGGTGAGGTTGTACGGCCGACGCGGGCGGACGACAACGACCGAAACCCGCCCCCACCCCTGAGCCCGGTCCCGGGCCGACCGCCCATGGCCACCGCCCGAGCCCCTGCTCCCGCCCAGTGGCCAAAGGGTGTTCGGCTCACAGGGCGTGCCACTCACGCGAACGGACATCAACTGCTCGTGCACGATCGCTTCGGCCGGCCTCCTCATCGCGTCCGGATGGCTGACAGGTGGCGGGTCATCAACCGCGCCGCACCAGCCGCTCCCGCCGCCGGGTCCGTGCTGGCGGTCCGTTCGGTGGCCGAGCTGCGATTATTCGGAGGCATTGGTTTACTGCCGGGTAATACTGATCGGGCCGGTGGTCGAATCGGGCCGTCAGGGAAGTGGTCGTCATTGGCTGGAATCCGACGGGCGCCATTGCGCTCGTGCTCACCGGGTGCAGCCGTCCTCCCACCGGGAAATCATCCTCTTCCCGAGGGAGCAACCAGGAGGCGGTGCTGCTCGCGGGAGGGGGCCCATGGCAGGGTGGACTCCTGCTGCGTAAACCGGCGGAAAATGGCTTCTGGGATGCCCCCGCCGTGCGGCCGGATGCCGCTTTGCGGCCCGCTGTGGCCGGTGATCAGGATGTCCCGGTCGACAGCTCACGCATTCGCGCGGTCCTGCGCGTTCGCTGCGGTCGCCGGCTGTCCGTGAGTCGGAGAGCTGCGGAATCAGGCAGCGCCGGCCCGTCTGCGGGTGACTGGAACTGTGCGGCCTCCGCAGCGGTTTCGCTCATTGTGAGCGGCGCAGATGATCGTTGCCCGATGCCCTGTGGTTCGGCCTCCCCTCAATTCCCGTGGGATGAGCGGTGTCGCCGGTAGGGATGTGCCGTGCAAGCGCCTGCCCGTGGGGCGAAAACGAGCCTTTTCGCTCTGCCTGAACGAGAGCGGTTTCGGTCGACAGTTCCGCTCCGTCCGGCCCTCGCTGCCCCGTTCCGTCCCGCCCTGCCTCGAATGCCGACCCGCGGGCCCGGCGCCTCCATGGTCGTCGGCCGTGCGGCCGGAAGGACGGGCAGCGGCCTGGGCTCCGTCACGTCGGTTCCGTGGAGGTGCTCGGGGTGGGAATCGTGAATCAGAAGGTGACCGTACCGCGCCCGTTCGTTGCGGCTCGATCGATAGTCGGGCGAAAGGCGGGCGTGCACAAAAATTGCCCTTTCTTTGAGCGAGGTGGTTGAACCGGGGAACTCCCAGGTCGTTCGGTGTTCCGCCAGTAAAATCTGCCGGGTGTTCCAGGAGGCGGGCGAGTCCGAATACCGCGCTGTGCCGCCAGTGATCGCTGGCGGTATCGGTTCGCTCGCCCGTTTCCCGGAACGTGAAAATGGGTGGGGACGCGTCATGCCGGATGGCAATGCTTGAATCCCGGGCCAATCTGGGTTTCACTGCTCTCGATTGCTCACCGTCCCGGACGGGGTGCGACCGGAGGGAGAACCCCGACCGGTGTGCTGCCCTGAGCGGGAACACCCCGTGGGTGTGTGCCATGGCTGACCCCATGAATACCGTGCAGTCGAATCGCTGAGTGCCGACCGTGGGGGAATGGGTGGATGAGACGGAAGCGGTTGACGTCCTGAGGGGCCTGCTCGCCGCGTATGGCGATCGTGGGCTTACCTGTCACGTCGCGGGGTTCCTCCCCCGCGGATATCCACCCGCGGTGAGCCCCTGAGGTCCGGTGCCGGCGCCGTCCACTCGGGACGAGTGGTCAAAACAGGGCAAGCAACGAGGAACGGGGAGCATGACCGCCGTGCGGCCATGGAAACAGAAAGGTGAACGACACTGATGACCTCGCCACCCCCCGGTGACCAGATATCACTAGATATTCCGAGGGACGTCGACGGTGGTACGGCCAGATCGAAACTCTCCCGAGGCCTGGCCCTGCTCGACTCCTTCCGATCGGGTGAGAGTGAAGTGACCCTGTCGGAGCTGGCCCGCCGCACCGGGTTGCCCAAGCCCACGGTGCACCGACTCATCAAGGAACTCGTGGAGCGCGGATTCCTCGAGCGCGGCAACCGCGGTGTCCGGTTGGGCCACTGCTTGTTCACGCTCGGATCCAGGGCGCCGCTGCACCAGCAGCTTCGCCGGATCGCACTTCCCCGCCTGGAGGGGCTGCACGCGGCGACCCGGGGGAGCGCCTACCTGTCGATGCCGGACGGTACGGGCGTGGTGCACCTGGACAGCATCCGGGTACCGATGCCCGCGGGCAACGTGCCGTGGCACGACGAGCACCACCTCGTGCTGTCCCGGGCGGCGTCCCGGGCGATCGGCAGCCGACCGGCCGCCGTCCCTCAAGGAACCGCCCGGGCTGCGGAGTGCGCCGCGGTACCGCACGGCGAGAGGGGCGGGGAGACGGGCCAGGAGGAGGCGGCACTGCCGCGGGTGATCGTCACAGCCCACCACTCGGTGGTGGCCGTCGCCGCCCCGATCGTTGACCTTCTGGGGGCGCCCCTGGCGGCGATCACCGTGGTCAGCGCCACCCATCGGTTGCAGCCGAAGGCGACCGGGCACCAGGTGCAGCGGGCCGCCGCCGCCATCGCATGGCAGCTGAACGGCGTCGGGGACGACTGAGACGTTCCCGCGGCGCGGCCATCAGGCGGCTCTGCCGACGAACATCCGGGGGAGCAGGCGTCCGGCGCGGTACTCGGCGAGTGCCGTCTCCAGCGTGTCGTGGACACGGTTCGCCGACTCAGCGCCGAGGATCGTGTCCACGCTCCCCCGGAACAGCCGGACGGCACGCAGCCTTTCCGACAGCAGTGCGGTGGCCCAGGGCCCCAGGTCCGTGTCGAGGACCAACGTGAAGCGGGCGTCGCGGAGCTGTCGGCGCCGGACGGCAGGTTCGGTGAGGAAGAAGACGCCCTCGGGGTGCAGCCGGCGGAACTCCCCGGCCGGTGCGGCGCCTGGGGCCACCAGGCTCACCTCCTCCGTCACGACCAGCAGGCCACCGGTTCTCAGCAGCCGTCGCGCCTCTCGGAACACCAGGTCCGGGCGGGGGAAGTGCGGGACGGAACCGGTGATGACGACGACGTCCGTGGCGCCGTCCGGCAGGGGAACGTCCTCCGCCGAGGCGCACAGCTCGGTCAGGTTCCGCCGGCCCTGCGAGTGGCTGATGCGGGCGCTCACCTCGCAGTGCTCCGCCACCAGGTCCACCCCGGTGCCGGACCGCAGCGTCACGTCGCGGGCGGGGAGTCCGTCCGCCAGGTGTCGGAGTGCGCCACCGAAACCACTGCCCAGCTCGACGAGGCGGACGGCGGAGCCGGCGAAGGCCTGCCCGATCACGTCGGCCACCCGGTCGCAGCCGTTGGGGCCGAAGTGCCCCATCTGGTCGAAGCCGATCAGCCCCGAGGGCGCGGAGTCCCCGGTGAACTCGACGATCTTGTCGATCGTGCGCTGCCAGTCCAGGAGGGCGGGGAACAACTCCCGGTGGTAGCGGCCCTGCTCCCTGGCCTGGTCCGGTGAGCCGGGCGCCCCCTCACCCGGCGTCCGCCGCTCGGTGCCGCAGCCCGGTGGACGGCCGACCGCCGGGCCGTCCATGGCCGCGCCGCCAGCCGCCGTGCCGCCGCCTGTGGTGCCGACGCTATCGGCCGTCGTCCCGCCGCTCGTCGTGCCGTCGCGGGTCATGCGATCGCCTCCCCGGCCTTCGCAGGTCGCACGAAATGCACCAGCAGGGTGCGGCGGTCGTCCGTCGCGGTGTCCGCGACCGCGGCGACCGAGTGCCAGGAGGTCCGGGAGGGGACCAGGACAACCGAATCGCCGAGGCGTGGCAGCACCTCTTCGACCACCGACTCCTCGGAGGGACCGGCCAGGATGCGCAGCGCTCCCTCCCAGTCGCGTCGCCAACCCGAGTTGAAGTACCAGGTCTGTGTGACGGCCTTGTCGGCCCGGTCGGTGTGCGGGTCGATCCACGAGCCGGCGCCGTACCGAACCGCCCGGACCTCCAGCGTGCAGTCGTCGAGCGGCCGACCGGTGAGCGCGGTGAGCGCCGCCCGGTACTCGTCGGACAGCAGTCCGTCCAGCAGCGCCCGCCAACTCCGGCTCAGCCGTGCCACGTTGTCGGGCACCGGCTCCGACGCGTCGACAAGTTTCAGGTTCCGGGTGCGGTAGCCCTTGCCGCCGGCCGTGCCGCTCGGCCGCTCGGTGAGCGTGAAGCCCTCGGCGGGAAACTCCTCTTCGAGGCGGCGTGCGTCCGACTCGGGCAGCAGCCCGCTCATCACCGCCCAGCGGAAGGGTGACGTCGCCAGCCTTGCTCGTTCGATCGCACCCCAGTCACAAAGGGGCATTGCCATCGTCCTCTCCTTCGCGGGCCGAGCCCGGTTCCGGCTGATCGGTTGTGGTTCAGGCCGGTTGTGCCGCGGACGGCGCGGCTTCGATGCGGGCGCCGAGCCGGATCAGCTTCTCGGCGAAGCCCTGGTGGCCGCGCCGCAGGTGGTCGACGCCCGCCACCTGGTGAGGGCGTCCCGTACCGAGCGCGGCGATCACCAGCGTGGAAGCGGCGCGCAGGTCGGTTGCCGTCAGCACGGTGTCGGTGGCGTGCAACACACTTGGTGACACCTGGAGTTCGTTGCCGTGCTGCCGCAGCCGTGCGCCCATCCGCGCCAGACCGGGGACGTATCCGAACCGCTGCTGCCACACCAGGTCCACCAGCCGGCTGGGCCCGTCGGCACCCAGCAGCATCAGCGCGAACAGCGGTTGCGCGTCGCTGTAGGCGAAGTGGGACGCGGCGGTGACGTCCGCGGGCCGCAACCTGTCGGGCACACCGACGTGCAGGGCCCGCGGTCCCCACCGCAACGGGACGCCCATCTGATCCAGGTAGCGCAGTTCGGGCGCCAGGCCGTCGCGGACCTGCCCGGCCCCGTCCAGGGCGAGCTCCAGTTCGCCTCGCAGGTGCACCGCAAGCGCGATGAAGGTGACCACCTCCATCAGGTCCGAAGGCACCGCCACCTCGGCGGCACCGAGCGGCCCGGCCGCCCCTTCGACGACGATCTCGGTGGGTGTCAGATCGACGGCCACGCCGGCGGAGCGCAGCACCTGCGCCAGACCGGTCGTGTCGAGCTTCGGATACGGATTGCGCAGCACCGTGGTGCCGGTGGCCGTGGCCGCGGCGAGCAGAGCGGTCTTTGTGGCCCCCGAGTAGTGGGGCCCGGTCAGGGTTCCGGTGACCGGCTCCACGTCGGCGTAGTCGGCCAGATCGATGACCGTGCCGCGCAGGCCGCCCGCCGGGGCCGTGGCCTGGAAGCCGTCCGGCCGCACCTGGCAGGACGCGCCGAAGGCCTCCAGCACCGCGGCGACGTGGCCCACCGGTCGCGCTCCGCCCGG
>NZ_BAAHCA010000048.1:0-14347 GCF_054776295.1 Streptomyces sparsus | reverse complement strand
TCGGCGTCCGGCGTCGGCGAGGGCCCGGCGGAGGAGGTAGTCGACTTGCGCGTTGGTGCTGCGCAGCTCGTCCGCCGCCCACGACGCCAGGGCGTCGTGGACGGCGGGGTCGAGCCGCAGCAGCACCTGCTTGCGGGCCGGGCGGCGAGCCGGGCGCTCGGTCACTGGTAGAGCGAGCCCGCGTTGAGGACCGGCTGCGGGGTGCGGTCGCCGCAGAGCACGACGAGCAGGTTGGAGACCATGGCCGCCTTGCGCTCCTCGTCGAGTTCCACGAGGTCGTTCTCGGTGATGCGGGCGATCGCCGACTCGACCATTCCGCAGGCGCCCTCGACGATCTCGCGGCGGGCCGCGATGACGGCTCCGGCCTGCTGGCGCTGGAGCATCGCCGCGGCGATCTCCGGGGCGTAGGCGAGGTGCGTGAAGCGGGACTCGACGACCTTCACCCCGGCGGCACCCACGCGGGCGTCCACCTCGGCGGAGAGCTGGTCGGTGATGCTCTCCGCGTTGTCCCGCAGGGACAGCTCGTCGTCGCTCTCGTAGGGGTAGTTGGTCGCGATGTGGCGCAGGGCCGTCTCGGTCTGGGTGGTGACGAACTCCTCGTAGTCGTCGACGGCGAACTTGGCCTGCGCGGTGTCCTCGACCTGCCAGACGATCACCGCGGCGATCTCGATGGGGCTGCCCTTGGCGTCGTTGACCTTGAGTACCGCGGTCTCGTGGTTGCGCACCCGGGTGGAGATCTTGTTGCTGGTGGTCAGCGGGTTGACCCAGCGCAGCCCGTCGGTGCGCAGCGTGCCAACGTAGCGGCCGAACAACTGGATGACGCGGGCCTCACCGGGCGCGACCATCTTGAGCCCGTTCCAGGAGAGCAGCGCCAGCGGCAGCAGCAGCGCGCCCAGCACGATGAGCAGCGCGCCGAGCACCGGGGCGTCGCCCGGATCGAAGCCGAACACGATCCCGGCGATCACCAGGCCGAGTGCGAGCGGCAGGCCGGACACGGCGAACAGCAGGCCGAGTCCGCCGTTGACGCTGTGTGCGGCCTTCTCCCGGACGGGGGCCTCGGGCATCACGGGCGCGTCGACCGTCACGTCCGCCGGGCCGCCGTCCCGCGCCCGCTCGACGGGGTGGTGGGACGGGGACGGGTCGGCGGAATCGGCCGAGGTCTCGTCGTACTTGCGTTCTGTCATGGAATCCCCCGTGGAGAGCGAACGGCTGCCATCTATCAATGTGATAGCAGATTAGCGCACGCGGAGAGCTATGGCCAGAGCTTCTCGGGCACACGGGAGGCCCTGGCCGGCGGTCGTCCGCCGGCCAGGGCCTCAGGGGAGGGTGCCGCTGCCCCCGTGGGGCGGTCGGCCGTCCTCCTACTCCGTGCGCAGCCCGTCGGGCCGCATCGTGCGCCACAGCGCCGGCATGCTGGCCACCGTCACGAGCAGGATCATGCCGAGCCCCGCAGCCGCGAGCGGCACGAACGCCAGCCAGTCGATCACCGTGCCGCCGACGAGGCGCAGCAGCAGCAGACCGAGCAGCAGACCGCCGCCGGTGGCGATCACGAGCCCGAGGCCCACGGGCACGGCGGTCTGCCACAGCACCGAGGCCCCCAGCGTGGAGCGCCGGGTGCCGAAGGCGACCAGGACGGCCAACTGGCTTTTGCGTTCCCGGAGTTGCTCTAGCGTGTTGACGATCATGCTGGCCGCGATGAGCAGCATGACCACGATCGCGCCGAGCAGCAGGGCGTTGCTGAGGGCCGCGAACTCCGATGAGGCGCGTTCCGAGACGAGCTGGAAGACGTGTGCCGACGGGTCGGCGAGCCCGGCCGTGTTGCGGAGGTGCTCGATCACGTCCGGCGCGCCGGGCTCCGTGCTGATCAGGGAGACCGCCTCAGCGGTCCGCAGCAGGGGCACCTCCAGTGCGGCGGGTGTCGCGAAGACACCGGATCGCAGGCTGCCCGCCGGGTCGGGGACGGCCTCGGTGCGGCGGGCGTCCTCCGGGACCGTCCACCAGGTCGGGGCGTTCGTGTCGACCTTGCCCGGCTCGCTGAGGTCCGCGGACAGGTTCAGCCGGTCGCCGGGGGTCGGCATGGGGCCGGTGTCGTACTCGCCTTTGGCCAGGAAGACGTCGCCGTCCTGGCAGGCACCGGTCTTCACGACCTGGGCGAGGGTGGCGCAGTCCGCCACGGTGATCATGATCGACTCGACGTAGCCGTCGGCGTCGGGCTTCGCCTTCTCGTGCACGGCGGACGAACTCACCAGACCGAGCGCCTCGCGCACTCCCTCGGTGTCCGCGTAGCCGCGGAAGACCTCCGATGCCTGGGCGCCGTCTGCGACCGCCTCACCGGCCACCGCCTGGGCCCGGTCCGGGTCCTGCCCGGTGGATGACGTCTCCTTGATCTCCACTGCCGCGAAGAGCATCTGGAGGGCGATGGCCCCGGCGACGGCGATGGTGACACCGCTGACCGCGCGGGCCGCGAGGCCGCTGTTGAGCTGGAGGCGGCGGATGGCCAGCTGCCAGGACAGCGCGCCGCCGTTGAGGCGGCCCACCACACGCTCCACCACCCAGGGCAGCAGGGCGGTGATGCCGACGAGGGTGAGGATGACAGCGGCGGCGAGGCCGGGCTCGTTGACCGGGCTCGTCTCGGAGAACTGCGACCCCATGGCGACGAGTGCGCCGCCGCCGGCGACGAGCGCGAGCAGGCGCCACCACAGCCTCCGGCCGCGGTCGGTGCCCTCTCTGGCGACACCCAGCGGGCTCATCGCCACGCCGCGCATCGCCAGCAGCGTCACCGCGACCGCACAGACCGGCACCGCGAGCAGGACCAGCGCGGCCAGCCAGCCGACCGGGGTGACGTCGGACGGGAAGAGCGAGATCTCGTTGATGAAGTGGATCCGGCCGATGAACATCCGGCCGAGCAGGAACAGCCAGCCGCCCACCACGAGTCCGAGCAGCGCGCCGAAGAGCGACTCGCCCGCGGCGATACGTCGGGCCATGGAGTTGTCCGCGCCGACCAGCCGCAGCGCGGCCAGTCGCCGGTCGCGGCTCTCCCCGCCGAAGCGCACCGCCGTCGCGATGAAGACCGCGATCGGCATCAGCAGCACCACGACCATGACGACGATGAGCACCAGCAGCAGTGCGTTCAGCCCGTCGCCGTCGTCCTGGACGCCGAACGCGTCGATGCGCGTGGAACCGTCGCCGCCGGAGTCGTCCAGCATGTCCGAGCCGAGGTAGAAGGCGAGTTCGGCCGGCCCCCACAGACCCTCGTCGCCGATCGTGCCGATGATCTCGGCGCCCTCGAAGCGCTTCTCGAGGAGGTCTCCCCGCGGGCTTTCCAGGAGGCGCTTCAGTGCCGGTGACACGACCATCTCACCGGGCGCCGGCAGGCGTTCGGTGCCGGGCGGGTGGACCGCCTTCCCGATCGGGCCGTCCGCCTGGACCAGACGTCCCCGAATGACGGAGCCCCTGAACTCGGTGTCCGCGTGGGTGGCGAGCACGGTGGTGTCGCTCTTCGGTGCGTCCTCGCCGAACAGTGGCGTCTCGCGGGCGTCCTGACGGGCGGTGGTGGCGTCGATCGCCGTCGGAATGGACGCGGCCAGCAGCAGCACCGCGACGCCGAGGCCCACGCCGACGGCCGTCATGAGTGTCCTGGTCCAGCCCGACCTGCCGCCGGACGCGGCGAACCGGGCGCCCATGGCCAGTTCGCGGGCCCACTGCGTGATCATGCGATGCCCGCCATGCCTGCCGTGTCGCGCGCCTTGCCGTCCCGTACGACGACCTCGCGGTCGGAGTAGGCGGCGACCCGCGACTCGTGGGTGACGAGCACGACGGCTGCACGGGTGTCCCGCGCGGCGGCGGTGAGCAGCTCCATCACGCGCTCGCCGTTCAGCGAGTCCAGCGCGCCGGTCGGCTCGTCGGCGAAGACCACCCGGGGGGTGGCGACCAGGGCGCGGGCGACGGCGACCCGCTGGCCCTGGCCACCGGAGACCTGACCGGGCCGTTTGTTCCTGACCTCGGCCACCTCCAGGCGCTCCAGCCACTCCACGGCCTGCTTCTCGGCGACCTTGCGGTCCGCTCCGGCCAGCCGCAGCGGCAGGGCGACGTTCTCCACGCAGGTCAGTTCGGGCACCAGCTGGCCGAACTGGAAGACGAACCCGAAGTCGCCGCGGCGCAGCGCGCTGCGTTCGGCGTCGGACATGGCGGACAGCTCGTGTCCGCGGTAGTGCACCGTCCCCTCTTCCGGGGTGACGATGCCGGCGAGGCAGTGCAGCAGCGTCGACTTGCCGGAACCCGAGGGGCCCATGACGGCGACGATCTCGCCGGGGTGAATGGCGAAGTCGGCGCCGTCGAGCGCCTTGGTCGCCCCGTAGGTCTTGTGCACCGCGGAGGCGGTCAGAAGCGCTCCGGGCTGGCTGGCGGTGGTCATGCGCGTACCTCCTGGGCGAGCTTCTCGAGGCGTGCGGCGGTGAGTTCGAGCCACCGCAGGTCCGCTTCGAGGTGGAACAGCGCGTGGTCGCAGATCAGCTGGTCGGCGAGGTCGCCGCCGCGCTTGCGCCGGGTGAGTTCGCGCATCAGCCTCAGGTGTTCACCGCGCTGGTTGTCGAGCAGCTCGGCCGCGTCCCTGCCGGTGAGCAGTGCCAGCACGACCTTGGTGTAGAGCACGCTCTGGAGGTAGGGCTCGGGCTTCTCGGGCCGTTGCAGCCACTGCTGGACGTCGGTGATGCCGGCGTCGGTGATGGCGTAGCGCTTGCGTTCGGGGCCGTCGCCGGCCTCTATGCCGTCGACCTCGACGAGGCCGTTCTTCAGTAGGCGGGACATCGTCGAGTAGACCTGGCCGTAGTGCAGGGGCCGGTCGTGACCGAAGCGTTCGTCGAACGTCCGCTTGAGGTCGTAACCGTGACTGGGGCCGGACTCGAGGAGCCCGAGCAGGGTGTGGCTGATGGACATGCGGAGCACTGTACACCACGCGTATACACGCGATGTATAGCCGTGTGCGGACCCGCTTCCCGGCAGGCCGCATGCCGGACACGGCCGGTATATCGCAGGCCGCGGAACCCCGGGAGCCGTACGATCAGTGGCCGAACAACCCCGACGAGTGCGGACGCGTCCCAGGAGACGGCGCCGGAACATCCACCGTGACGCCAGGGGTGAGCGACAGACAGCCCGGGAGACGTCGATGCTCGGTACCACGGGGAACGAAGTCCCGGTCGAAGCGTCGCAGCCGGCGCCGGACACCGCGCTGGCACGTTCCGCCCGGCGGCTCGTCCGGTTCGCCCGCAGGCCCTACTGGGAACGCCCCGACGAGACGTGGCTGGTCCGGCGCTGGCCCGACCTCACGGCCACCGTCGTCGCCACCGTCTTCTTCTGGCTCTCCCTGACCCCCTCGCTCGTGCCCAGGCCCTGGTACCTCCAGGGCATGATCGGCGGCATCACCGCCGCCATCGGCTACGCCCTCGGCTGCCTGCTCGGCTGGGGCGTGCCGGTGCTGGTGCGCCGGCGGCCGAGCGAGGAGACCCAGCGCCGGATCAGGGCCCGCGCCTGGCAGGCCTACTTCGTGCTGGGCATCGCCCTGACCGTGCTGCTGCTGTCGGAGAGCGCCCGCATGCAGCGGGAGCTGCGCAAGCTCCAGGAACTGCCGCCCACCCTCACCTGGCACTCCACGATGATCGCGCTGATGTCCCTCGCGATCTGCTGGGCGCTGCTGCTCGCCGCCCGCAGCGTGCGGGTCGGCACCCGGGAGCTGATCCGGGTGCTGCTGCGGTTCGTGCCGCGACCGGTCGCGGTGACGGCCGGGCTCGTGATCAGCGCCGTCGTGGTGCTGTTCGGGGCCAAGGACGTGGTCTTCGAACGCGGCGTCGTGGACATCGCCTCCCGCGTCGCCGCCAACACCGACAAGAGCACCAAGGACGGCGTCATCCAGTCCGGCTCGCCCTTCGTGTCCGGCAGCCCGGACTCGCTGATCGACTGGGAGGACCTGGGGTACCAGGGCCGCAACTTCACCGGCAGCGTGCTGAGCCGCGAGCAGATCAGCTCGTTCACCGGGCGGCGGGCCATGGACCCGATCCGCGTCTACGTCGGCCGCACCGGCAGCGCCACGTACCGGGAGCAGGCGGAGCTGGCCCTGGCCGAGCTGGACCGGACCGGCGGGTTCGGCCGCGAGGTGCTCGCCATCGCCGGGACGACGGGCAGCGGCTGGATCGACGCCCGCACCGCCGAGCCGCTGGAGTACCTGCACAACGGTGACACCGCGATCGTCGCCGTGCAGTACTCCTACCTGCCGAGCTGGGTGTCGTTCGTGGTGGACCGGGAGGAGGCCGGCCGTGCCACCCGGGAGCTGGTCCGGGCGGTGCGGGCCCGGCTCGACACCATGCCCGAGCGGGAACGGCCGCGGCTGGTGGTGTTCGGCGAAAGCCTGGGCGCGACGGCCATCGAGGACTCCTTCGACGGCATCGACGACCTGCTCGCCAGGACCGACGGCGCCCTGCTCGTCGGCCCGCCGCACTTCAGCCCGATCTGGTCGGACGTCACCGCGCGGCGGGAGCCCGGCACGCCGGTGTGGCGGCCGGTGTTCGACGGCGGCCGCCACGTGCGGTTCGCCCAGTACCCGCAGCGGGATCTGCTGATGCCGCAGCCGGGCGGCTGGCAGCACCCCCGGGTCGTCTACCTCGCGAACGCCTCCGACCCGGTGGTGTGGTGGTCACCCGGCCTGGCCCTGCGACGGCCGGCGTGGCTGCGGCCCCCACTGGGGCCGGACGTCACCCAGGAGGTCAACTGGTTCCCGTTCGTCACCTTCTGGCAGACGACGATGGACATGGCCACCTCCTACGGCGTCGAAGCCCCCCACGGCCACCGATACGGCACCAACGCCGTGGAGGGCTGGGCGGCGGTCGCCCCGCCCGAGAAGTGGACGGACGCCGACACTCTGCGTCTCAAGGCCTTCGCCGAGGCCCGCGAGTCGCCCTACTGAGCGTCCGGTGCCCGGCCGGACCCCCTCGGACCCTCACCCTCGTCCGGACGGTCACCGCCCGTCGGCCGGTCGGCGCCGTCCGCCTCGTCGCCCTCCCGGTCCAGGGCCGTCACCGCCGTCGCCCCGACCTTGGGCGGCTCACCCTGGAGGCGCGGCGGCACGGCTGGTGACGCCTCGGCGATGGTCGACCCGGAGGGCTCCGCCCGCTCCTGCTGGTCGGAGTACGCCCGCAGATAGGTGATCACGGTGTTCGAGACGGCCACCAGCGGCACCGCGACGACCGCGCCCGGAATACCGGCCAGCAGCGAGCCGCCCGTCACCGCCAGCACCACACCGAGCGCATGGACCCGGACGAGGCGTCCCAGGATGAACGGTTGCAGCACGTTGCCCTCGATCTGCTGCACGATCAGCACCACACCCAGTGCCAGCAGCGCGGTGACCATGCCGTTGGTGACGAAGGCGACGACCACGGCGAGCGCGCCGGAGACCGTGGCACCGACGATGGGCACGAACGCGAAGAGGAACACGATCACGGCCAGCGGCACCGCGAGCGGCACCCCGAGGATGTAGATGCCGATGCCGATGCCGAGCGCGTCGATGAAGGCCACAATCACCGTGCCGCGCACGTAACCGGTGAGCGTCACCCAGGCCCGCGGCCCGGCACCGGCCACACCCTCACGGGCGGACTGCGGCACGAAGTTCAGGCACCAGTCCCAGATGCGGCGGCCGTCGTACAGCAGGAACAGGCAGACGAAGGCGGCCAGGACCGCGCCGGTGAGGAACTGCACCACCATCGTGGCGCCCTCCAGGCCGGCGTTGGTCAGCTCCTGGCTGTGCTCGCCTATCCAGGTGTTCAGGTCGTCGGCCAGGTCGTTGAGCTGCTCCTCGGTGACCTGGAAGGGGCTGTTCAGTATCCAGGTGCGCAGCTCGTCGACACCGCTCTGGACCTGCTTGACCAGGTCCTCCTGGTTCTCGATGACCTGCCAGACGACGAACCAGCCGATCAGGCCGATGATCGAGAAACCACCGACGAAGCTCACCGCGGTCGCCGGACCGCGGCCCAGGCCGAGCCGCTTGAGGCGGGAGACCGACGGCTGGAGCAGCGCGGTGATCAGCAGGCCGGCCGAGAAGGCGACGATGAGCAGGCTGATCGCGCCGATGACCTGTATCAGCACCCACAGGACGCCGGCCAGGACGAGCAGGCGCCAGCCGGCTTCGGCCGCCACCCGCATACCCCACGGGATGACCGAGTCGGGCGCGGGCTTGCGCGGCGGGCCCGGAGCGGGTGGGGCGAGCTCCAGGGCCTGTGCCTCCTCACGGCGCCGCGCCTCGCGTTCCCGCTCGGAGCGTTCGCGTTCCGCCCGTTCACGGAACCCCGACACCCGCGTGGCCATGCGGGACGCACCCACCTTGAGCCGGTCAAATCGTGACATGCCGTTCCTTCGCACCCGCGTAGCCCATCAAGAATCGTGTCTCATCGAAGGACGACGGTACCCGTGCCGAAGGTTGACAGCCGACAGACGCGCGCCGCCCCCGCCCCGATGACGGGGCGGGGGCGGCGTCGGTCCGTGCGCGGGCTCAGTACCAGTGGTTGGCCTGCCAGAACTCCCAGGCGCCGCAGGGGCTGCCGTAGCGCTCGTTCATGTAGTTGAGGCCCCACTTGATCTGGGTCGCCGGGTTGGTCTGCCAGTCGGCACCGGCCGAGGCCATCTTGGAGGCGGGCAGCGCCTGCACGAGGCCGTAGGCACCCGAGGAAGGGTTCTGCGCCTTGTAGTTCCAGGTGCTCTCACGCTGCACGATGTTGGAGAAGCACTGGAACTGGCCGCCGCCCACGATCTGCTGGGCCATCGCCTTCACCTCGGCCACGGTGTAGGACGACTGCGGCGCGAAGTTGGTGGAGGCGGGCGCGCTGGCACTGCGCTCGCTGCTGCGGCTCGCCGCAGCCTCACGCTCGGCCTCCCGCTCCTCGGCGAGCTTCTCGGCCCGCTCGGCGGCGGCCTTCTTCTCGTCCGCCGCCTTCTTCTTCGCTGCCGCGTCCTTGGCGGCCTGCTTGCGGGCGCTCTCCTCCGCGGACTTCTTGGCAGCCGCGTTCGCCGCGTCGGACTGGACGTCCGCCTGCTGCGTCAACGAAGCGGTCTGGAGCTGGGTGTTGCCACCCACTGGTATGTCTGCGAGGAGCGTCGCGTCAGCACTCGCGAGCTCGACCGGTTCGGCCGTGCCTGCCTGGCTGCCCGTGGCCACACCAACGACGGCGCCGACGGTGGTGACCGCGGTGGCGGACGCCACGGCGAATCCCCGGACCGAAATCCGAGTAGTCACACAGTTTCCTTCCAGAATGCCCGCCGGGTGACCCCGCGGACGCAATCGTGCCCCTGGCACTGACCTCCCCTGAGCTCGGCCACAGGAGGTGCGGGCCCGGAAGGGCTCCCGTCGAGGGGAGTCCAGCGTGGTGCTCGGGCGGCATACGGCGGTGACGTGTGTTGAGTTGTGCGGCGCTTCGCCGCGGGGTGTTGCAGCTGTGCCGTATGCGGGGCCTGACAGGATCCACACCCTGCCGGAGACCCACCGGCCGTGGCAATTCTCCACGACGTGGGAAACGTCACACGTCGTTTACCGGAGGGTACTTGAGGATAGACAAGCGCAGCCGCACCGCTCGGACTAGAGTGCTGCACTCACCCCGACCCGCCGCGACGGACCGTCACCACACCACCCCGCGAGGGTGATCCGCACAACAGGACACCCCACCGCACAGCGCGCGAACCGTACTTGGCGCTCGCACCCCTCATGTCACCGCAACAGTGACGACCAGCCGACACCGTCCACTTCGGGCATGTCGTGCGTAGAGCGGGCGGAGTGGGACGGAGTGCCGGACTTCGAGCATCCCGGGTGTTCCGGGCCGGAGTGCAACACGCGGAGCCGTCACCTCGGGAGCAGGCACACGTCCGCGCCGCGTCCGCACACGAGGACGGGGGCCACCCGCGCGGCACGCTGCGGGTGGCCCCCGTCCTCGTCGGCGCCCCGTTCGCTGTCCGGAGCGTCACAGGGCGCGCTCGCTCAGATGTGGCCCTCCTCGAGCATCTCGGTGACCAGCGCCGCGATCGGCGAACGCTCGGAGCGGTTGAGCGTGATGTGCGCGAAGAGCGGGTGGCCCTTCAGCTTCTCCACCACCGCGACCACACCGTCGTACCGACCGACCCGCAGGTTGTCACGCTGCGCCACGTCGTGGGTCAGCACCACCCGGGAGTCCTGCCCGATGCGGGAGAGCACCGTCAGCAGCACGTTGCGCTCCAGCGACTGGGCCTCGTCGACGATCACGAACGCGTCATGCAGCGAACGGCCCCGGATGTGGGTGAGCGGCAGCACCTCCAGCATGCCGCGCGCCACCACCTCCTCGATCACCTCCCGCGACGTCACCGCGGAGAGCGTGTCGAAGACGGCCTGCGCCCACGGCGACATCTTCTCGTCGGCCGTGCCCGGCAGATATCCGAGGTCCTGCCCGCCCACCGCGTACAGCGGCCGGAAGACCATCACCTTGCGGTGCTGCCGACGCTCCAGGACCGCCTCCAGGCCCGCACACAGCGCCAGCGCCGACTTGCCCGTACCGGCCCGGCCGCCCATCGACACGATGCCGATGTCCGGGTCGGACAGCAGGTCCAGCGCGATGCGCTGCTCCGCCGAACGCCCGTGGACGCCGAACACCTCACGGTCGCCGCGGACCAGCCTGACCCGGCCGTCGGGCGTGACCCGGCCGAGCGCCTTGCCCTTGCCCGACTGGAGCACCAGCCCGGTGTGCACCGGCAGCTCCGCGGCCTCCGGCACGTCCACGCTCTCGGCCGTGAACAGTTCGTCGACGGTCTCGGCGGGCAGGCTCAGCTCGCTCATCCCCGTCCAGCCGGACTCGGTGATGGCCAGCTCGGCGCGGTACTCCTCAGCCAGCAGACCCACCGAGGACGCCTTGATGCGCAGCGGCAGGTCCTTGGAGACGACGGTGACGTCGTACCCCTCGGCCTGGAGGTTGCGGGCCACCGCCAGGATGCGGGAGTCGTTGTCGCCGAGCCGGAATCCGGCGGGCAGGATGCCCGGATCGGAGTGGTTCAGCTCGACCCGGAGGGTTCCACCCAGCTCTCCTATCGGAATGGGGGCGTCCAGCCGGCCGAACCGGATGCGGTACTCGTCGAGCAGCCGCAGGGCCTGGCGGGCGAAGTAGCCCAGCTCCGGGTGATGGCGTTTGGCCTCCAACTCCGTGACCACAACCACGGGGAGCACGACCTCGTGCTCGTCGAAGCGTGCCATCGCCGCCGGATCGGCGAGCAGGACACTGGTGTCGATGACATAGGTGCGCCGGTCGTTCTCGCGGCGCTTCTTGCTGGTCACCACGGATGGACGAACCCCCTCGGAAGAGGTCGGTGCGCGACGTCGCCGTCGCTGGGGAAGAGGCCGGGCCGGACCCGCTGCCCGCGGGCCGGATGCCGGCCCTCCGCGTCCGCCGCACGGTCTGCGCGGCAATCCGTGGTGAGCAAAAGGCCTCCCGTCGGTCGCCGCCCCGGAGGGGGCCTCGACCTGGAGGTGATATTCCCCCGATCAACCTCTCGCATGCAACGGCCCGCGCGGTCGAGTGGGTGAACACCTGACCGCGGACTGGCCACGAGCCCGTGTACCCCGCCTGACCTGCCAGGACGCGGGGGCGATCGGAGAGGTCAGGAGCCGTAGCGGCGGTGCCGGGCGGCGTAGTCACGCAGGGCGCGGAGGAAGTCGACCTTGCGGAACGCCGGCCAGAACACCTCGCAGAAGTAGTACTCCGAGTGGGCGCTCTGCCACAGCATGAAGCCGGAGAGACGCTGCTCACCGCTGGTGCGGATGACCAGGTCGGGGTCCGGCTGGCCCCGGGTGTAGAGGTGCTCGGCGATGTCCTCGACGCTCAGCGACTCGGCCAGCTCGGCGAGCGCCTCGCCGCGCTCGGCACGCTCGGCGAGCAGCGACCGCACCGCGTCGGCGATCTCCTGCCGGCCCCCGTAACCGACGGCGACGTTGACGACTATGCCGTCCCGGTCCGCGGCGGCGGCCTCGGCCTCCTTCAGCACCCGCTGGGTGTGGTCGGGCAGCAGGTCGGGGTTGCCGACGTGGTGCACCCGCCAGCGGCCGTCCGCCGCCAGCCCGCGCACGGTGTCCTCGATGATGCCCAGCAGGGGGGTGAGCTCGGCTGCGGGACGGTCCAGGTTGTCCGTGGAGAGCATCCACAGGGTGACGACCTGCACGTCCGTCTCGGAGCACCAGCCCAGCATCTCCTGGATCTTCTCCGCGCCGGCGCGGTGGCCCTGCTCGGTGGTGCCGCCCGACGCCTTCGCCCAGCGCCGGTTGCCGTCGAGAATGACGCCGATGTGCTTGGGCACCTGGTCGTGGTCGAGGCGGCCCTCCACCCGTCGGGAGTACAGCCGTACCACCAGATCGCGCAGCTTCGCCTTCATCTCCGCACTACGCCCTTCCTGCCCCGGTCCCAAGCCTCCGGAAGCCTACTGCCAGTTGACCCCGTGATGCGTCGCCGGACTGTCACAGGTCGGTGATATTCGCACAGGTCGGCGGCGGTCGGCGTGATAGTCAAGGGGGCATGAGCACTCCCTCCCCCGACGCCCCGCACCACCGCGCCGCCGACAGCCGCTACGACTCCATGGAGTACCGGCGCTCCGGACGCAGCGGCCTGAAGCTGCCCGCGATCTCCCTCGGCCTGTGGCACAACTTCGGAGACGACCGCGCCCTGGTCACCCAGCGCGCCATCCTGCGCCGCGCCTTCGACCTGGGCGTGACCCACTTCGACCTGGCGAACAACTACGGTCCGCCGCCCGGCTCCGCCGAGCTGAACTTCGGCAAGCTGATGGCCCAGGACTTCCGCCCCTACCGGGACGAGCTGGTCGTCTCCACCAAGGCCGGCTACGACATGCACCCCGGCCCCTACGGCGAGTGGGGCTCACGCAAGTACCTGCTGTCGTCGCTCGACGCCTCCCTCAAGCGGATGGGGCTCGACTACGTCGACATCTTCTACTCGCACCGCTTCGACCCGGACACCCCGCTCGAGGAGACGATGGGTGCGCTCGCCTCCGCCGTGCAGCAGGGCAAGGCGCTCTACGTCGGCCTCTCCTCCTACAACTCGCAGCGCACCCGTGAGGCCGCGGCGCTGCTGCGTGGGATGGGCGTGCGCCCGCTCATCCACCAGCCGTCCTACTCCATGATCAACCGGTGGACCGAGGAGGACGGCCTGCTCGACACCCTGGAGACCGAGGGGATGGGCTGCATCTCCTTCGCGCCCCTCGCGCAGGGGCTGCTCACCGGCAAGTACCTCCAGGGCATTCCGGAGGGCTCGCGGGCCTCGCAGGGCAAGTCACTCGACCCGGGGCTGCTCACCGACGACGTGGTGGAGCGGCTGCGCGGGCTCAACGCCCTGGCCGAGCGCCGCGGCCAGTCCCTGGCCCAGCTGGCGCTCAACTGGGTGCTGCGGGACAGCCGGATGACGTCCGCCCTGATCGGCGCCAGCAGTGTGTCGCAGCTGGAGGCGAACGTCGAGGCGCTCACCGGGCCGCCGCTGACCGACGAGGAGCTGACCGCCATCGACGGCTACGCGGTGTCCGAGCCGGGCAGCAACATCTGGTCACGCAGCAGCAACAGCTGACGGCGGTGGGACGGGGGCGGGCGCGGGGGCTCTGTGGTCCCGGCGCTGATGCCTGCGCGAGCGGGGAGGCGCCGGCGGGCGGGGAGGGCGCTCACGACACGGGCCGGTCTCGGCGGGGGGCGGTCTCGGCCGGGGGTGGTCTCGGCGGGGGCGTGGGCGGCCGGGAACGGAAACGGGCCGGTCCGTGGGGGGGATACGGACCGGCCCGAGGGGGGGTTTCCACCATAACGGCTCGTCGGCCGTGGTCCACGCAACCACGGCCGTTTTCACCCCGCGAGTCCGCCGAGCACCAGCCCGCCGAGGGCCCCGGCCACCATGAAGGGGCCGAACGGCAGCGGGGTGCGCCGACCAGCCCTGCCCCTTATGACCAGCCACATCCCGTGCCCGGCGCCCAGCACGAAGCCGAGGAACGTGCCGGTGAAGAGCACGTCCCAGCCGTACCACCCAAGAGCGACCCCCACAGCGGTAGCCAACTTGACGTCCCCGAAGGCCATGCCCCGCGGATTGATCAGGAACAGCACGTAGTAGCCCGCCGTGAGCACCAGCCCGCCCAGCAGCGCCCGCGGCCACTCTCCCGCCGCCCCGGGCCACAGCTGGGCGAGGCCGAGCAGGGCGGCGCAGCCGGCCCCCAGCGGCAGCGTCAGCACGTCGGGCAACCGGTACACGGCCCGGTCCACCACGGCGAGCAGCAGCAGGCCGGGCGTCAGCAGCAGCCACACCGCCAGCTCCGG
>NZ_BAAHCA010000047.1:0-14359 GCF_054776295.1 Streptomyces sparsus | reverse complement strand
GGCCCGAGCCGGTGACCCGGCCGCCGTCGCGGCGTTCGACCGTGCGGCCCGTGCCCTGGCAGCCGGCATCGCGGCCACGGCCGCACTGGTCGAGATCGACATCGCCGTGGTCGGTGGTGGCGTCGCCCAAGCAGGCGATGTGCTCTTCGCACCACTCGACCACCACCTCCGGCACTACGCGGCGATGCCGTTCCTGCGTGGCCTGCGTGCGGCCCCGGCCGAGTTGGGGCCCGACGCCGGCCTGGTCGGCGCCGCGGCCCTGGCGGAATCCTCGGCACCGCCTGCCGTGAGCCTGCTCGTCGACGACCGCCGGTGAGGTTTCGACTCCGAGCGGTGCCGCATCGGGCGGCCCCACCCCGAACCTCACCTGCCAGACCCGCGGCTCGGGGGGCGCCGGCGCGGCGGGTTCACGGATCACAGCAGGCGCACCAACCTGCGCCCACGCGAACCAGCCGTCTCGCGGGTTCACACCGCTTGCCTACAAGCTATAGGTAAATGCATACTCTCCTTAGGCATACGGAGAGTAGGTGATGGTTATGGTTCGGGCTGGACTGAACCCGGAGCGGCTGACGCTCGCTGGTGCGGATCTCGCCGATGAGGCCGGTTTCGACCAGGTGACGCTGTCCGCGGTCGCCCGGCGCTTCGACGTGAAGCCGGCGAGCCTGTACGCGCACGTGAGGAACTCCCACGACCTCAGGACCCGGATCGCGCTGTTCGCGCTGGAGGAACTCGCCGACCGGGTCGCCGACGCCGTGGCCGGGCGCGCGGGCAAGGACGCCCTGACGGCCTTCGCGAACGCCTACCGGGACTACGCCCGGGCGCATCCCGGCCGGTACGAGGCGGCGCGGTACCGGCTCGACCCGCAGACCGCCGCGGCCAGCGCCGGCGTCCGGCACGCGCAGATGACCCGGGCGATCCTGCGCGGCTACGAGCTGGCCGAACCGGACCAGACGCACGCGGTCCGCATGCTGGGCAGCGTCTTCCACGGCTACGCCTCCCTGGAGGCAGCCGGCGCCTTCGACCACACCGACGTCGCCGCGCAGCAGTCCTGGGCCTGGACCCTGGACTGCCTCGACACCGCTCTGCGGAGCCGGTCCACTCCCTGACCGGTCGTGTCGCCCGCGGCGGCTCTCCCACACCGACCCGACACCCACCCCGGAACAACGAGGCCTGAGGCAATGAGCGCCGAACAGAACCTGATCACCACCCCCGTCACCGCCGACTTCCTGCACGGACACCTCGACGTGGAGGAGACCGCCCACGGCCTGCTGCCGCACCGGCTGCCGGCCCGGGCACGCCGCCAGATCCCCGACGACCTGCTGGCCGTGGCCGAGGCTCAGCCCTCCGGCGTCCGGCTGGCCTTCCGTACGAGCGCCACCACCATCCACCTCGACACCCTGCCGACCAAACGCGCCTACCAGGGCTATCCGCCCCCGCCGGACGGCGTCTACGACCTCCTGGTCGATGGCCGCCTCACCGCCCAGGCCACCGTGGACGGCGGGAACCTGCGCACCATCACCGACATGCGGACCCAGACCGCGGAGCTGACCCCGGGCCCCGCCGGCACCGCCCGCTTCACCGGCCTCCCCGTCGGTGAGAAGGACGTCGAGATCTGGCTCCCGCACGCGGAGATCACCGAGGTCATCGCCCTGCGCACCGACACCCCCGTCGAGCCGGCCCCGAAGACCGGGCGCCGGGTGTGGCTGCACCACGGCAGCTCCATCAGCCACGGATCCAACGCCGTCTTCCCCAGCACCATCTGGCCCGCGCTGGCCGCCTCGGCAGGCGACGTGGAGCTGATCAACCTCGGGTTCGGCGGCAGCGCCCTGGTCGACCCGTTCACCGCCCGCGCGATGCGCGACACCCCCGCGGACCTGATCAGCCTCAAGCTCGGCATCAACGTCGTCAACGGTGACGCCATGCGCCTGCGCGCCTTCGTCCCCGCCGTCCACGGCTTTCTCGACACCATCCGCGAGGGCCACCCCGCGGTCCCCCTGCTCCTGGTCTCCCCCGTCCTGTGTCCGACCCACGAGAACACCCCCGGACCTCTCATGCCGGACCTCTCCGGTGGAAGCCTGAAGTTCAAGGCCACCGGTGATCCCGCCGAGACCGCCGCCGGACGGCTGACGCTCACGATCGTGCGGGACGTCCTGGCCGACATCGTCGAGCAGCGGTCCGCCGAGGACCCCGACCTCCACTACCTCGACGGACTCGACCTGTACGGCGAGAGCGACCACGACGAGTTCCCCCTGCCGGACGGGATCCACCCCGACCCCGAAGGACACCGCCGCATCGGCGAGAACTTCGCCAAGCTCGTCTTCGCCAATGACGGGCCCTTCGCCGTGAAGACCGGCTGACCCGGGGTACCCGTGGCCGGCGGAAGAGGCGTGGGGGCCGGCTCCCCCGTTCCGCACCTGACGGTCTGGCTGATCTCATGGGTCAGGGTCGTCGACCGCGGACTTCACGGCGAGCAAGCGTTCGGCGGGCGACCTGCTCGGCATGGTGCCGGAGCGCCTGGAGGGGTCGGGGCGCGAGTGCCCCGGCAGGAGAGGAGCAGGTTACGATCATGGGGCCGACGATGTCGTTGTTCTGGGCGCGGCAGTCGAGGTCCGCGAGAGCGCCGAGGCCGGCGGCACGACACCGGTGAGCCCCCGCTCACGACGCGGTACCGACAGAAGGGCCTCTTGCCCGAGATCCCGGCCGGACCGCCGGCCGTGGTGCGCGGCGATCACGCCCCGCCCACCGCGTCGATGTCCCGCCCCGCGTCCCTGTCAGCGGTCATGGCATCGACCACATGCCTCAGTTGGGAGCGCACGGTGATGCCCAGCTTGGGAAACGCCCGGTAGAGGTGCGAGCTGACGGTGCGCGGGGAAAGATACAGCCTCTCGGCCACCTCACGGTTGGTCAGTCCGAGTGCCGCCAGCCGCACGATCTGCTGCTGCTGCGGAGTGAGGCCGGCAAAAGCACCCGGTTCCGTGGTGCCGCTCTGGGCCCCGGCAGCCCTGAGTTCGGACTGGGCCCGCGCCACCCAGGGCTGCGCGGCCAGCCGCCGGAAGACGGCCTCGGCGTCGACCAGCGGCGGACGGGCATCGGAGATACGGCGGCGGCGGCGCAGCCACTCCCCGTACGCGAGCAGCGCCTGGCCACGTTCAAAAGGCCGGCGGGTGAGCGCGGGAGTCTCCAGAGCCGCCCTGAAGTGGTGCTCGGCCTCATCGGCGGGGGCGAGCACCGCCCGGCTCAGATGGACCAGCGCGGCCCTGCGCGGCGCCAGCGCGCCGGCGTCCGCCAGGGACCGCTCGACCCCGTCCACGATCCGGGTGGCCTCCTCGCGACGGCCGGCCCGGGCCGCAGCAGCCGCCAGGTCGGGCAACGCCGGGTAGGAGAGGTGGTAGTGCGTGGGGTTGCCCCGGTCGTCGAAGAGCACACGGTAGTGCTGGTGGGCGGTCTCGTGATCGCCTTCCACGGTGGCGGCGGTGCCCAGCGCGCGGTGGGCGAGAGCGAGGACAGAACGGCTCTCCTGCGGGTCGACGAGCGAGAGGGCGTACCGCGCCCGGGCGCGTGCCCCGGCCACGTCACCGCGCAGCGCGCACAGGAGCGCCTCCGTCGCGGCGGCGCAGGCCGCGGCGTGGTCGAGACCGACCGACGACGCGACGGTCGCGAGTTCGGCGCAGGCCATCTGCGCACGGGACCACCGGCCCTGTTCCAGATAGGCGAGGGCGGCCACCCCGCCGAGGCCGTCCGGCAGCGGCCCCTGCGAGGTCCACGAGGCGAAGGCCGCGTCGTATGTACGCGCGGCCAATTCCGTCTCGTCCAGCAGCCAGGGCGCGGCGGCGAGCAGGATCAGCGACTGCGGTTCCTCTCGCGCGGCCGCGGCGAAGGCGGGCAGCCGCAGGGCGAAGCGCGCGTCGGCGGCGTCCGGATGCGCGACGACCCCGGTCCAGGCCGCCAGGAGTGTCTCCCGCTCTCCGAGCCGATGGCCGGGGGGCGCCGAGGCCAGGGGCAGCAGGCGTTCGATCTCGTGCAACTGGGCCGCGTCACCGGAGTAGAAGCGCACCACAGCGGCGGCGGCCAGGGCCTCCAACGCCGCCGCGGGGTCGATGTCGGCAAGGGCGGCGGCAGGGCGCATCAATTGTCCGAAGGCGGCGTTGTGCGAGCTGGTCAGCGTCATGAGCCGGCCGACCTGGAGGGTGGCGAGGGCCGCGGCCGTCGGGTCGCCGGTGCCGGCGCGGGTGCGTGCGGCCAGCCGTTCGACGTAGTCGAGCCGGCCGGTCAGGACCGCCGCACCGGTCGCGGCGGCCAGCAACCGGGTGCTCTCGCCCCGGTCGGGGTGCAGGTCCGCGGCCCGTTCCAGCAGGTGGGCGGCAGCCGCGTAGCCGCTGCGGTGACGTGCCCGGTCCGCGCTGCCTTCGAGTTGGGCCGAGACCGCCGCGCTCAGCCCGGAGGCAGCGGCGGCAAGGTGCCAGGCGTGCCGGTCGGGATCCTGGTCGCCGAACAGCTCGGCCAGCCCGAGGTGCGCCGCGCGCCGCTCCTCGGCGGGGGCCGTGTGGTAGGTCGCGAGGCGGGACAGCGGGTGGTCCCAGCGCAGCCGTCCCCCGCTTCGCCGGACGAGTCCGGCCTCCTCGGCGGGCGCCCACACCGGATCACCTATGTCGGGAAGCCAGGACAGCACGGTGTGCGACGGGTCCTCGTTGTCGACGGTGGCCAGGCGCACCACCGCGCGGCGCGTCTCGGCGGGCAGTGCGGCCAGACGGTCGGCGTAGACCCGTCCCAGCCGTTCGGTGACCGGAAGCGGGCCGTAACTCGTTTGGGACGTGCTGTCGTGGTGGCCGGCGGCCCGGGCCAGTTCCACCAGAGCGAGGGGGTTACCCTCGGCCTGGTCGAGGACGGACGCCCGGGTGAGTCCGGCGGGCACCCGCGGTTGGAGGTCCAGCAGCCGTTCCGCCGCACCGCGGTCGAGGGGCTCCAGGGTGAGGGTCGGTTCCTGGGCGGCCAGCCCGCCCAGCGCCGGGTCCCTGGTGGCGACCAGCAGCGTCACCGGTTCGTCGGCCAGACGACGGGCGACGAAGGAGAGAGCGTCCAGTGAGGCGCGGTCGGCCCACTGCGCGTCGTCCACGACCACCAGCAGCGGGCGCTCAGCGGCGAGGTCCGACAACACAGTGAGGACCGCTGTCCCGATGAGCATTGGTTCCGGCGGCGCCTCGCTTCGCTCCGCCACTCCGAAAGCGACGTGCAGCGCCTCCCGCTGCCTGGAGGGCAGGGCGTCGAGCCGCCCGCGGACCGGACGTAGCAGCTGGTGCAGCCCCGAGAACGCCAGGTGGGTCTCGGACTGGCTGCTGTCGGCCCTGAGTACCCGGCCGCCGTCCGCGGCGAAGCGCGCCACGACCGCCTCCACCAGGGTGGTCTTGCCCGCTCCGAACCCGCCCACCACGGTCAGCAGAGCGTCCGCCGGCCTTCTCGCGGGCTCCGCCGCACGCGGCGCGGTCACCGCCGCGACCAGCCTGTCCAGCTCGGCTCTCCTGACCACGGCGGTGCCGCTGCGACCGCGGGCGGTTGTCACTGTGTACTCGTCCACCGGTTCTCCAGACGTGGCGGGATCTTCCAGGGCTCAACGCCTCCGATCACCGCATCCCGCGCCGCGACGCTACCAGGGCGTTCTCGGTACCTCCCGGACGGCTTCCCGGTGCAGTCACATGACGGACGGCGCCTGCGGTCGGCGCCCCGGGCTCTGCGACCCGCCGTGGGCATGGAGCCCCGTGCCGTCTACTGCTCCCCCACCGCCTCACCCCGGAAGTGCAGTCACGTGTCCGATACCCCCGAGGCACCGCCTGCTCGCAGGCTGGAAGTCGTCCGAACCTTCGAAGGAGAAGCATGTCCCCCCTTGCCTCCCCGTCCTCCGAGACCGGGACGCCGACGGTGAGCACCATCGAACTCGGTGATGTGCGCATCCACCGCGTCATGGAGTACTCCGACACCACTCCGATGACGACGGATGTCTTCTTCCCCGGCAGCAGGCCCGAGGAGTGGCAGCGGCACACCGAGATGCTGGTGCCCCACCACTGGGAACCGGACACCGATCTCACCCGTGCCGCCACCCAGTCCTGGGTACTGCGCAGCGAGGGCAGGATCATCCTGATCGACACCGGCGCGGGTAACGGCAAGTACCGCCCGCTGCAACCGATCTGGTCATACCTGAACACCGACTACCTGGCGAATCTCGCCGCTGTCGGCGTGCGGCCCGAAGACGTCGACATCGTCGTCAACACCCACCTGCACGACGACCACGTCGGTTGGAACACCCGGCTCGAAGGCCGCGACTGGGTCCCCACTTTCCCCAACGCGACCTACCTCATGCCGCAGCGTGACTTCGAGTACTGGAGGCCCGAGAACCTCCACAACACGGTGTTCGGACGGGGCAACCAGAACGTCTACGAGGACAGCGTCGACCCGGTCGTCGAAGCCGGTCTGGTGGAGACCTGGGACGAGTCGTACACCATCGACTCCCACCTCCGCCTCGAACTTGCACCCGGCCACACCCCCGGCGCCTCGATCATCCACCTGGAGTCCGGGGGCGATCGCGCGATCTTCGCCGGCGACCTCCTGCACGGCGCGCTCCAGGTGCACGAGCCGCACATCAACAGCTGCTTCGAAGAGGACGAGGACGGCGCTCGCGCCAGCCGTGCACGCCTGTTCGCGCACGCCGCGGACAACAACGCCCTCGTGCTCCCGGCGCACCTGCCCGGACACGGTGCCTTCGAAATGCGCCGCCGCGGTTCCGGCTTCGAGCTGACCCGCTGGGCGCCGTTCTCCCTCACCTGATCCGACCGCCCGTCCTTCAAGGAGGAACCCCATGTCCACCACGTTGCCCAGGAGCCCGGAGAAGACGCCCGCGGTCCTCGACGTGTCCGGCTACCGCGTCACCCGACGAGCCTGGGTCGCGGCCGATCCAGGGCGCGCGTACGACCTGTTGAGCACCGTGTCGAACATCGGTCGGTGGAGCCCCGACGCGGTCTGCGCCCAGTACGAGGGAGGCGCCGGAGCATGGGCGGGAGCCTGGTTCCGGGGCCGTAACCAGCGCGGGGGCGCGGAGTGGGACAGCCGTTCGCAGGTGCAGGAGGCCGTGCGCGGGGCCGAGTTCACGTACACCGTCCTCGGTTCGGCGCCCGTGCCCGTCGTCCGCTGGCGCTGGACCTTCACCCCCGACGGGCCGGGGGCCCTGCTCACCCAGACGTGGCAGCTGCTCGAGGCGGACCCCGTCCTCGGCTCCACCTACGCGGACCTCGACACCCTGCGGGACGTCACCGCCGGGAGCATGGAGGACACCCTCGTGGCACTGGCCCGCTGGGTATTCGACAACCCGGCGGTCTGAAACCGCAGCGTCGGCTCACCGGCCGACAAGGAAAGTCCGTTGACCGACCGCAAGCTCATCGTCCAAACCGCGCAGGGGCGCGGTCCGCGGCAGCCAGAGCGACGACCGCGCCGTGTTCCTCGGTGTGTCCTACGCCGCGCCTCCCGTCGACGCGCGGGCCGTTGCGCGGCCCCGCGACCGCACGATCTCGGGAGGGGTCCTGAACGCCACGGAATGGGGACCGACCGTGCCGCAGGCGCCGCGCCGCCTCGGCGCACTGGAGATGACGGCCTACTTCGGATCCGGATGGGTGGGGGCCGGACCATCTCACCGTCAACATCTGGACATCCCGAACCACGCGGCCCGGTGCGCCGGTCATGGCGTTCGTGCACGGCGGCGGCTTCGTCGCCGGTTCCAACCGGTCGTCCCTCCACAACGGCAGCCGCTTCGCCCGTGACAGCGTCGTGCTCGTCACCGTGAACCACCGGCTCGGCATCCCCGGGCTTCTCGACCTGTCCGGAGTCCTCCGCAACCGGGGTCTGCTCGGCGTGCTCCAAGCTATGCGCTGGGTGCGGGAGAACGTCGCCGCCTTCGGCGGGGCCCCGGGAACGTCACGCCGTTCGGTCAGTCGGCCGGTGCCACCATCACCGGTGCCCTCCTGACCGATCCCGCGGCGGAGGGACTCGTCACACGCGCGATCGACCAGAGCGGCAACGGACGGGGGCGTCCACGCCCGGGCAGGCGGCACGGGTGACGGCCGGCGCGGCCGGGAATCTGTGGTCGCATCGCACGCCGAGGCGTTCGCGCGGATCACCGACGAACGTCTCGTCGAGATCATGCCGGGCCTGTCGGGGATCGACATGCGTACGGAGACCGCCACTCTGTTCGCCTCCGGCAGCCGCGACCTCGCCGACGCGCATGCCGCACACCCGGAAGCCCGCACCTTCCGCTACGTGTTCACCTGGCGTTCTCCCGCTCTGTCAGGCGCCCTTGCCCACCGGCTCCAGCACCGCGAGCGTCTCGAAGTGGTGCGTCATCGGGAAGGTGTCGCCTTAAGTGACGCCGTGGCAGAGGACCCAGTGCGGGGCGTCGAAGCCCTTTGCTTGGCACAGCCCGATACGCCCGAACCAGCCAATGCGGCCATGTGTGGGTGGCGTTCGACAGCTCGTGGGCAGGGCACGCGCGTGTCCTGCCCTGCGTCGTCGAACGTCAAGAAACGGGGAACCAGGCCGCCAGGCGCTTGGCAATGACCGGTACATCGATGTTGTCCTGCGCGACATCCTCGACGAACGGGCCGGCCATGGAAACGTGTGGCGGGACGCTACTGGCGCTGACACCGTTGAACCGCAGGAAGACGCGCATGGCGAGCCAGGCGGTGCGCTTGTTGCCGTCGATCAACGCGTGATTGCGGGCAACGGAGTGCAGCAGCGCCGCAGCCTTCTCGTGCAACGTGGGATACAACTCGGCGCCGAACACGTTCGTCCGGGGCCTCTCGATCGCCGACACCAGAAGACCCATGTCACGCACGCTGTGCTCGGTACCGTTGACCGTGCGAACGATGGCCAGGATCTCGTCGATCTGGAGGTAGCGCACGTTCGTCACTTCAGGTAGTCCAAAATCTCCGCATCGCTGTCCATCAGCTCGGCCAAAACGTCATCGGCCTTCAGCTCGGCCCGGTTCTGCGCGTCACGGATGGCCTCAATGGCAAGTTCCTGCTTGCTGCGGCCCTCCCGACGAGCCCGCTCGGTGAGCTTCGCGTCAAGGTCATCGGGGAGCCGGAGTGTCATCGCCATACAACCATGATACCTGGCAGGTATCATGGTTGGCGCGTTCGAGCCGCGTCCCCTGAAAACGTGAGGTCCAAGGCACCTGATGAGAAGGTGCAGCAGAGACTTCCGCTGCGAGCGTCATCCGAGCGTCAAGGATCTTCGAACGACCCTCTCAAAGCGTCGCCGATGCAAGCACCTCGCTCACGAATCCGCAGGTCAGCGCGTTATAGAGATCGATCCGCCCGCTCGAGCCGCTACCCGGAGGGAAACAGGTCGAGCGACCCCACCCGAACAACAAAAACGCAGGTCAGGAACCCTTCGTGGCCGGCTCCAGGATGGCGACACACTCCACGTGGTGCGTCATCGGGAAGAGGTCGAAGGCGCGGATGAAGCGGGGCTTGTAACCGGCCTCGGCGAAGTACTTGAGGTCGCGGGCGAGGGCGGCCGGGTCGCAGGCGACGTAGGCGATGCGGCGGGGGCCGAGGGCGGCGAGCTGCTGGACGGTGCGCTTGCCGGCGCCGGCGCGGGGCGGGTCGAGGACGATGATGTCGGCCTCGGTGATGCCGGTGCGGGGCAGGACCTGGTCGACCTTGCCGTGTTCGACGCGTACCCGGTCGAGGTCGGCGAGGTTGTGGCGGGCGTCCTCGACGGCGCGCTTGTCGGACTCGATGCCGAGGACGGCGCCCTCGTCGCCGATGCGGTCGGCGATGGCGCCGGCGAAGAGGCCGACGCCGCAGTACAGGTCGAGGGCCATCTCGCCCTTGCGCGGGGTGAGTCCGCGCATGACGGCGTCGACGAGCATCTCGGCGGCCTGCGGGTGGACCTGCCAGAAGCCGCCGCCGCCTACCCGCCAGGTGCGGCCGTCGGCCCGTTCGCGGACGAAGGGGCGGCCGTGGACGCGGTGGATGGCCTGGTCCTTCTCGCCGACGCGCAGCACGGACACGGGCTGGTCGAGTTCGACGATCGGGAGGCGGCCGCCGGGGCGCGGAGTGAGTACGACCTGGCGGTCGTGGGAGCCGACGGCGGCGATGGCGTCGACGGACGCGATCTGCGGCCAGGCACGCTTCTCGATGCCCAGTTCGGAGATCTCGGGGGCCGCGATCAGGCAGCGGTCGATGGGCTCGACCTCGTGGGAGCGGTGGCGGCGCAGGCCGGCACGGCCGTCCTCGTCGACGGCGTACTGGACGCGGGTGCGCCAGCCGGGGACCTCACCGGCGGGCAGCTTGTCACCGGGGGCGGGTTCGACGGTGCCGTCCCACTTGACGTCCTCGGGGGTGAGGCCGGCGAGGCGGGCGAGCTGCTCGGTGAGCACGTCGGCCTTCAGCCGCCGCTGCGCGCCGGGCTTGGCGTGCTGCCAGTCGCAGCCGCCGCACTTGCCGGGCCCGGCGAACGGGCAGGGCGCCTCGACGCGGTCCTTGGAGGCGTCGAGGATGTCGACGGCGTCGGCCCGCAGGAAGCGGGACTCGGCGTGGCCCTCGGTGACGCGGACGGTGGCGCGCTCGCCGGGCAGCGCGTGCCGGACGAACAGCACGCGGCCCTCGTCGGTACGGGCCACGCAGTGGCCGCCATGGGCGACCGGGCCGATCTCGACCTCGTACTCCTGGCCGACCAGAGATTCGGCGGCGGTTTCGGTCATGCGGGGTGACTCCAGGAGTACGAGGGGCGTGCGGGACGGCAGCCTTCCACTCTACTGCGCCCCGGGCCGCACGCCGACCGCACGCCGGGACGACTCCCCCGGCCACCCACCGGGCCGCATCCGCCTCCTCCGGCGGCCGCCGGGGAAAGTGACGCACAAGCGACGCATGTTGCGGGCCCGCCCAGACGCGCTGATGCTGGCGGGAGATGTCCCGCACCCTGCCCGAGGAGGCCCCGGACGTGGACGGCGAGGGAAAGCGCTGCCTGGTGACCGGCGCCACCGGCTACGTGGGTGGCCGGCTGGTGCCGGAGCTGCTGGCGGCCGGATACCGGGTGCGCTGCCTGGCGCGTACTCCGGCGAAGCTGCGCGACCACCCCTGGGCGGACCGGGTGGAGGTCGCCGAAGGGGACGTCACGGACGCGGACGCGGTGGCCGAGGCGATGCGGGACGTGGACGTGGCGTACTACCTGGTGCACGCCCTGGGCAGCGGTCACGATTTCGAGCGGACCGACGGCCGGGCTGCGCGGATCTTCGGTGAGCGGTGCAGGGCGGCGGGGGTGGGCCGGATCGTGTACCTGGGCGGTCTGACACCCGCGGGGGTGCCGGAGCGTGAGCTGTCGCCGCACCTGCGGTCGCGGGCGGAGGTGGGCCGCATCCTGCTGGACTCCGGGGTGCCGACGGCGGCGCTGCGTGCGGCGGTGATCATCGGTTCCGGTTCGGCGTCCTTCGAGATGCTGCGCTACCTCACCGAGCGGTTGCCGGTGATGGTGACGCCGAGCTGGGTGGGGACGCGGGTGCAGCCGATCGCGATCCGCGACGTGCTGCGGTTGCTGGTGGGCTGCGCGGAGCTGCCGCCCGACGTCAGCCGCGGTTTCGACGTCGGCGGGCCGGACGTGCTGACCTACCGCGACATGATGCACGGCTACGCCCGGGTGGCGGGTCTGCCGCGGCGGGTCATCGTGCCGGTTCCGGTCCTGACGCCGCGGCTGTCGAGCCACTGGATCGGCCTGGTGACACCGGTGCCGCGGACGATCGCCCGGCCGTTGGCGGAGTCGTTGCGGCATGAGGTGGTGTGCACGGAGAACGACATCGAGCGGTACGTGCCGGCCCCGCCGGACGGGGCGCTGGGAGTGCGGCAGGCGCTGGAGCTGGCCCTCCAGCGCATCCGGGACGCGGACGTGGCGACCCGCTGGTCGTCCGCGTCCGTGCCGGGGGCGCCGAGTGATCCGCTGCCCACCGACCCGGACTGGTCGGGCGGCAGCCTGTACCGCGACGACCGGGAGCGCCGGGTGGACGCGCCGCCGGAGGCGCTGTGGCGGGTGGTGGAGGGCATCGGCGGGGAGAACGGCTGGTACTCGTTCCCACTGGCGTGGGCGTTGCGCGGCTGGCTGGACCGGGCGGTGGGCGGTGTCGGGCTGCGGCGGGGACGCCGGGACGCCAGCCGGCTGCGGGTCGGCGACTCGCTGGACTTCTGGCGGGTGGAGGAGATCGACCGGGGCGTGCTGCTGCGGTTGCGGGCGGAGATGCGGTTGCCCGGTCTGGCGTGGCTGGAGCTGCGGGTGTCGCGCGACGGGCAGGGCGGTACGCACTACCGGCAGCGGGCGCTGTTCCACCCGCACGGGCTTGCCGGCCATCTCTACTGGTGGAGTGTGAGCCCGTTCCACGCGCTGGTCTTCGGCGGCATGGCCCGCAACATCGCGTCGGCGGCGGAGCGGACGTCCGCGCGGCGCGGTCCGGCCGGCGTGAGCGCGGACACGAACACGGATGCCGGAGCCGAAGGGGCCGTGGCGGGCGCCGGACGGACGGGGAAGGCCGCCGGTGAGGCAGGGCGCTGAGCCGGTGACCGATCCCGCCGCCCGGGCTGAACCACCGCGCCCGACGTACGGCTTCGCGCCGCACTGCCGCGTACCGGCCGAGTCGGCTCGCCCAGCCCGGTCTGCCGTCCGGCCGGCGTCAGTCGCGCAGCTCGTCGAGTTCCTCGTTGACCGCGGCCAGGAACCGGGCGGCGGCGCTGAGTTCGGCGTCGCTGAAGCGCAGTCGGGCCGCCTCGGTGCCGCCGGCGAGCGGGCGGAAGTACTCGCGTGCCACCTCGCGGCCCCGGCCGGCGTAGCGCAGGTGCACGACCCGGCGGTCACCGGCGTCGCGTTCGCGGCGGATGTGCCCGGCCCGCTCCAGCCGGTCCAGGCAGGCGGTGACGGCTCCGGAGGTGAGGTTCAGCCGTTCCCGCAGCAGACCGGGGGTGACCGGCTCGGCGGGGTCGCTGTCGAGGATCGCGATCAGCGCCTGCACGTCGGTGGTGTGCAGGCCGTGCGCTTGGGCGAACTCCTGGGCGATGCGGTTGAACTCGCTGTTCATCCGGCGGAGCAGCACGGCGAACGACTGGAGGTCCGTCGGGACGTCGGAGGGGCTGCGCGGGGCGTCGCCGCCCCCGTCGTGATCTCTGTCGCGCACTCCCCTACGATATACATGATTCAATCATTGAGATTCTTGCTCGTTGAGTTATGTGTTCCAGTTCGTTGAGCCATGTGACCGCCACCGGCGGTCGCGCGCACTGTTCCAGGGGAGCCGATGACCTCCGCACCACGCCGTATCCGCTGGCTGATCCCCGTTGTGCTGCTGATCGCCTGGCTGGGCGTCGGGGGCGGCCTCGGCCCCTTCGCGGGCAAGCTCGGCGAGGTCTCCACCAACGACCAGGCGGCGTTCCTGCCGCAGAGCGCCGAGTCCACCCGGGTCAGTGAGGCCCTGTCGGACTTCCAGGACGACTCCTCGATCCCCGCCATCGTCATCTGGGTCGCCGAGGACGGTGAGGTCACGGAGGCCCAGCAGGGTGCCGCGACCAGGGCCCTGGCGTCGCTGCGGGACGCCTCGTTCAGCGCCGGCGAGGTGTCGCCCGCGCTGCCCTCCGAGGACGGCGAGGCCCTGCAGGGCGTGGTGCAGCTGGACGGCGACCTCGGCGAGGAGGCGGGGCCCGCGCTGGACGAGCTCCGCGCGGCAGCCGGCGAGGTGCCCGGGACGGAGGTGTACGTCGGCGGGCCGGCCGCCACCCAGGCCGATCTGGGTGAGGCCTTCGCCGGCATCGACGGGCTGCTGCTGGGCGTCGCACTGAGCGTGGTGCTGCTCATCCTGCTGCTGGTGTACCGCAGTGTGCTGCTGCCGCTGGTCATCATCCTGGGGTCGGTGTTCGCCCTCGCGCTGGCGTGCGCGGTGGTCTACGTGCTCGCCGACCGGGACGTGCTGCGGGTCGACGGCCAGGTGCAGGGCATCCTGTTCATCCTGGTCATCGGAGCGGCGACCGACTACGCGCTGCTGCTCACCGCCCGCTTCCGCGAGGAGCTGGCGGTGCCCGGCAGCAACCGCTTCGACGCGATGCTCGCCGCGGTGCGCCGCTCCTTCGGCGCGATCACGGCGAGCGCCGCGACGGTGGCCCTCGGACTGCTGGCGCTGCTGCTGAGCGATCTGACCAACAACCGCGCGCTGGGGCCGGTCGGCGCCATCGGCATCGTCTGCGCGGTGCTGAGCGTGCTCACCTACCTGCCGGCCGCCCTCGTGCTGCTGGGCCGCGCCGCGTACTGGCCGGCCAAACCGAAGCCGGCCGAGGACCCGGGCCGG
>NZ_BAAHCA010000046.1:0-14435 GCF_054776295.1 Streptomyces sparsus | reverse complement strand
CAGCAGGATCGCGACCGCCGCCGCCGACACACCGCCGACGGCGGGGCCCAGCGACCGTCCGGAGAACCGCTCGGCCAGCCGGCTCGGCGCAGCCGCGTCCACGGCACGCACGTAACCGGCGTACTCCTCGCTGGCACGCGCGGCCATCTCGTCCAACGAGGCCCGGGCGCGCGCGAACAGCACCTGGCCGTCCGTGGTGCCACCCGACCGCCGCACCTCCGCCTCGACCGACTGGGCGAGCAGTCGCTCGGCCTCCACCCGGTCGCTCTCGCGCAGTTGGCTCACTGCCCCCGTCATACGCACCCTCTCGGTCGATCCGTCACGGCAAGTCTTCCGTCTGGCGCCCGCGTGCGACACCCCATGACCCTCGCGGCATACTTCCTGGTACGGGGGCCACGGGGCCCCCGTTTGGTGAACAGACCTCACCAGGGGGAAAGTTGAGAAACAAGTTCACATGGAGGGCCACCGCGCTGGCGACAGCCGCGGTGGTCGTGTCGACGGCCGGTGCCACCGCGCCGTCGTACGCGGCAGAGCCCACGCCCACCGCGCTGAAGGCCCTCGGGGCCGAGCGGGTGGGAGACACCATCGGGCGGTCCGAGGGACGCACCGTCACCCTCCTCACCGGCGACCGGGTCCTGCTCGACCCGCAGGGCAAGGTCACCGGGCTGATACGTGCCCAGGGACGTGCGCACATACCCGTGCGCACACAGCGCGTCAACGGCAGCACCTTCGTGCTGCCGCGCGACGCGGAACAGCTCGTGCGGGCCGGGAAGATCGACCGGAACCTGTTCGACGTCACCGAGCTGAGCCGCGACCAGTACCGCGAAAGGGCCGGCAGCGGTGTGCCGTTCATCGTGACCTACCGCGGCAGGACCCCCGCGGCGAAGGCCGCGCTGCGCGCCACGGCCGACCCGGAGATCCGGGCCGGGCTCAGGGCCGTCAACGGGGAGGCGGTCACCGTCACCGAGGACGACGCGGCGGCGGCCTGGAAGGCGCTCACCGGGAAGTCCGGCACGGCGACCGTCTCCCTCGACCGCATCCGGCAGGTCCGCCTCGACAGGAGCGTGGCCCGGATCGGCGCCCCGTCGGCCTGGCAGGCCGGCTACCAGGGTGAGGGCGTCACCATCGCGGTGCTCGACACCGGCGTGGACACCACCCACAAGGACCTGGCGGGCGGCAAGGTCGCGGCGGCGAAGAACTTCACCGAGTCCGCCGACACCCGGGACCGCTACGGTCACGGCACCCACGTCGCGTCCATCGCCGCGGGCACCGGCGCGGCCTCCGGCGGCACGTACAAGGGCGTCGCCCCCAAGGCGAAGCTGCTCAACGCCAAGGTGCTGGACGACGAGGGCTACGGCTTCGACTCCGGCATCATCGAGGGCATGGAGTGGGCCGTCGCCAAGGGCGCGAAGGTCGTCAACCTCAGCCTCGGCGGCGGTGACACAGCCGAGATCGACCCCATGGAGGACGCGGTCAACAAGCTCTCCGCCACCAGCGGCGCGCTGTTCGTCATCGCGGCCGGAAACGAAGGGCCGGGAGCCAGGACCGTCGGCTCACCCGGCAGCGCGGACTCCGCGCTGACCGTCGGCGCCGTCGACAAGAAGGACAAGCTGGCCGACTTCTCCTCCGTCGGCCCGCGGGTCGGCGACGGCGCGGTGAAGCCCGACCTGACCGCTCCCGGTGTGGACATCGGCGCGGCGTCCGCCAAGGGCAGCGTCATCGACGAGGAGGGCGAGCCCGTCGCCCCCGGCTACGTCTCCATCTCCGGCACCTCGATGGCCACCCCGCATGTGGCCGGCGCGGCGGCGCTGCTGGCCCAGCAACACCCGGAGTGGACCGGCGAGCAGCTCAAGGGCGTGCTCACCGCCTCCACCAAGGCGGTCAAGGGCTACTCCGCGTTCCAGACCGGCTCGGGCCGTGCCGACCTCACCCGGGCGGTGAAGCAGCGCGTCGTCGCCGAGCCCTCGTCGCTCAGCTTCGGCACCGCCGCGTGGCCGCACCAGGACGACAAGCCGGTGACGAAGCCGCTCACCTACCGCAACCTGGGCGGGACGGACGTGACGCTCGCCCTGACCGCCACCGCGACCGGGCCGACCGGAAAGCCCGCCCCGGCCGACATGTTCACGCTCGCCGCCCGGCAGCTGACGGTCCCGGCGGGCGGCACGGCGACGGTCGACGTCACCGCGGACACCCGCCTCGGCGGCAACCTCAACGGCGGCTACAGCCTGCAACTCACCGCGACCGGCGACGGGGAGACGGTCCGCACCGCGGCGGCGGTGGACCGCGAGGTCGAGTCGTACGACGTGACGGTGAAGGCCGTCGGCCGGGACGGCAAGGCACCCGCCTCCTGGTACGGCGACCTGTCCTCGCTGACCGATCTGGCGAGCGTGTCGTTCGGCGGCCCCGGCAGCACCGCGAAACTGCGGCTGCCCAAGGGCACCTACACCGCTGACGCCTCCGTCGAACTGCTCGACGGGACCGGCGAGCGGCTGCTCGGCGCGGACTGGCTCGTGACCCCGCTGCTGAAGCTGACGAAGAACACCACGCTCGTCTACGACGCCCGCAAGGCGAAGCCGATCAAGATGACCGTGCCCGACACCAGGGCCGAGCAGACCGACCTCACCACCGGCTTCGAGCTGGAGAGCGGAGACCTCCTCTACGGCACCACACGCAGCGTGCCCGGCCTCGGCAAGGGGTTCCGCACCGCGCAGGTCGGTTCGGTGCCGGCCGGCGCCGCGCTGACGGCCGCCGCGTCCACCTCGTGGGCGCGGGGCGCCACCGAGTACCACTCGGCGCACACCCGCAAGGGCAGCATGTACACGGGCCTGACCCAGCACACCGGTACGAAGCAGCTGGCGAAGATCGTCACCCGGCAGGCAGCCTCCGCCACGGGACGCAAGGGCGTGCTGGTCACCGCGTCGACCGTCTCGATGGGCGGCGCCGCCCGGGAGCACAAGCTCCCGCGCACCGCCACGGTGTACGTGCGGGCCGCCGGACTGAGGTGGGCGCAGGACTTCACCCAGCTCGACCGGAACGGCGAGTACGAGGCCGACTACGCGTCCGCTCCCGCCGCCCACACCGCGGGCACGAGCCGCACGGTCACCTTCAACAACGCCGTCTTCGCGCCCACGACCAGTTGGGGCGGCGGCCTTCACCGGGACGGCAACACCCTCCGCGGAGAGGTCAACCCGCTCGCCGACGGATCGGGCCACTACGGCGGCAGCGACTACCGCAGGGCCAGCACCACGCTCTACCGCAACGGCAAGAAGCTCGCCTCGCGGCCGGACGTGCTGGACTTCGTCGAGTTCACGCTGCCCAAGGGCAAGGCCGACTACCGGCTGGTGACCACGGTCCACCGCAGCGGTCTCGCCACCGTCGGCACGAAGGTCAGCGCGTCCTACTCGTTCACCTCCCAGCGGACGAGCAAGGACACCAGGCTGGCCGCCAGCGCGGTGCGCTTCGCGCCTAAGCTCGCCCTGGACGCGACCGCCAAGGCGGGCTCCACGCTCACCGTGCCGGTCAGGGTCGAGGGATCGGCCGCCGGCAAGCAGCTCAAGTCACTGACCGTCCAGGTCAGTTACGACGGCGGCACGAAGTGGTCCACACTGAAGGTGAGCAAGGGCAAGATCAAGGTCAAGACCCCGAAGAAGGGCAAGGCCGTCTCGTTCAGGGCGAAGGTCGTGGACAAGAAGGGCAACACCACCAGCCAGACCCTGGTCAACGCCTACCGCGGCAAGTGACCCCCGGGCGCGGGCCCTGCCGGGCCCCCCCCCACCTCACCACCGAAGCCGGGGCACGTCCCGGCCCCGCGGCCCGCCGGAGCACCACCCGGCGGGCCGCCGGCCGTCGTTCACCGCACGGCTGTTCTCCGGGCGTGTCCGGCGACGGCCCGCCCGTCCGTCAGGAGCGGGCCTTGCGGGTCTGCGACCGGTTGGCCTTGCGGATCGCGTCCAGCAGCTCCGGCTTCGTCATCTTCGACCGGCCCTCGACGTCGAGTTCCTTCGCGAGCTCGTAGAGGTGCTGCTTGGTCGCGTTCTCGTCGACACCCTCGCCGCTGCGACCGCCCTGCCCGCGCGGACGGGCGGACTGCGGGTCGGACGGGCCCTTGCGGCCCTTCTCCTTGCGCTCCCAGTGGTCGCCGACCTTCTCATGGGTGTGCTTGAGCGCGCCGAACGCCACCCGGTGCGCACGCTCGCCCTCGCCGTACTGCTCGACGGCCGAGTCGTGCGCCGAGATCCAGGTGCGCTGCGCGCTCTCCGGGGACCGTTCCAGGGTCGACGGCAGTTCCTGTCGTCCGGGCATCTGTGCGCCACCTCCTCCGATCTCCCGGTCGGGTGTCCCGGTGCGCACCCGGGCAAACAACCCGGCGGAGGCCGTGGGCAGGGTCGAGGCCGGATCGGCCGTCAGCGCGGAGGAGGCGGCCGTGCGGCCGGGGCGCGGTTCACGAGGTCCTTCCGTCCGGTGACGTCCAGGTGGCATGCCAGGTGGCCGGGCCGACGACGCCGTCGACGGTCAGGCCCCTCTCGGCCTGGAAGGCGAGGCAGGCCTCCCGGGAGCGCTTGTCGTAGGCGCCGGTGACCGGGGTGTCCCAGCCCCGCTGACGCATCCGGCGCTGCCAGACCCGTACGCCAGGGTGCACCGTCCGCGGCGGCCAGGTGAACAGCACACCGGGCCAGTACGGGGCGGCCGCCGGGTCCGGGGCGGCGCCCGCGGAGGACACGGAGGTCCCGGTGGTCGGCGCGGTCCAGGAGGCGTACCAGGTCCGCTCACCGACGACACCGTCGACGCTCAGGCCGTTCTCCTCCTGGAAGGCCAGGCAGACGCGCCGGGACTGCTCGCCGTAGGCGCCGTCGACCGTGATGGTCCACCCCCGGTCGCTCATCCGCTGCTGCCAGGTACGGGCGCTGGAGTGTCTCGTCACCGGCGGATAGTGCAGCAGCACGCCCGGCCAGACGGGGACTCCGGGCGGCGGGTCCGTCGGGTCGGGCGGGCCGTCGCCCGAGCCCGGCTCCATGGCGGACAGGTAGGCGCTCAGCTTCCCCGGGCACTCCGTCGCGAGGAACGAGCTGTGCCCGGTGATCGCGGTCGCCGCGTTGCCGGTGCTGCGCAGGCGGGCGATCGCCGTGCGGAAGCCCTGGACGAGCTGGTCGGTGATCGTGTCGTAGGAGCCTGGTGTGCCGCCGACCAGGCCGCACACCGCGTAGAAGCGGTCGTTGGAGTCGGTCGTGCCGTTCGCCGCGGTCCTGATGCCGACGCCGCGACCCTCGTAGACGAAGCCGTGCACGCACACCAGATAGGTGTAGGCGATGTCGTCCCACTGCTTGTCGTCCATGTGGTAGTTCTGGATGCCGCGCACCTGCGAGGGGCATTCGGCGTGGTCGCCGGCCGCGAAGCGAGAGGCTCCGGTGTGGTGCACCGCGACGCCGCCCCGGGCCGGATCGATGTCGGTCGAGCGCTTCTTCGGGGACCGCGCGCCCCACTCGGAGCGGGTGACGAAGCCCGGCATCAGCGTCCCCTCCCGGCCGGTATCCCGCACTCGACGCCGGCGTTCAGCGGCTCACGGGACACGCCGTCCGCGTAGTCGGCGTCCGACACCCGTGGGATGTCGGCGGCGGGGTGCGCCGGGCTGGTCACGACGGGCAGTTCCGCGACGTCGGCCGCGAGGGCCGTACCGGAGCAGATGACGGGGACCGTGGCGGCGCCGACGGCCACAGCCGCCATCTTGCCGGACAGGCCGAGAAAGTCGCGGCGGGTGGTTCGATCGGACAACACGTTGCCTCCGCCGCTCAGTTGGGGTAGGCGCGTATGCTGCGCCAGGTCTGAGGGCCGACCACGCCGTCCACGGAGATCCGCTCCCACTCCTGGAAGGACCTGACCCGCGCTTCGGTCGCCGGCCCGAAGATCCCGTCCACGGTCAGCGGCGAGCCGCCCCAGATCTTGTTGAGAGTGCACTGGACCTCCCGGACGTGGTTGCCGGTGTGGCCGAGCCTGGCCGTCTGGTTACCGCTGTGGTAGCCGCAACTCGCGGCGGATGCAGGGGCGGCCGTCGCCGTCTGGAACGTGACGGCTCCGCCCACCAGGGCAAGCAGCGCGGCGCCGCCGGCGAGGGTCTTACGTAGTTCCATGGGAACTCCTCGGTGTTGTGGGAGGGGCGGCCGTCCGCGAATCGGCGGTGGGCATGCCTTCTCGCCCTTCGTCGTTCGGACGGCCGTTCGGGGCGTGCGCGCACCCAGTCGGGCGTGCGCGGGCTCGGTCGGGTGTGCGCGGGCTCAGGGGAGCCTGCGCAGTTCCTTCCACGTCTTGGGACCGACGATCCCGTCGACCTCACCGGCGCCCATGTACTCCCGCTGGAACCAGCGCACCGCGGCCCGGGTCCGCGGCCCGAAGTCACCGTCGATGGACAGCTGTTGGTTGTGGTACGCGTAGTAGGCGGTGGTGCTGTCGATCAGGTGCTGCACCTCGCGCACGGCGGCGCCCCTGCTGCCCTGGGAGAGGAGCGGGCTGCTGCCCGGGCTCTGGTAGTAGTGGCCGCAGTACCAGCCGATGGCCGCTTTCTGGCAGGAGGCGGCGGCCGAGGCGGTGGGCGAGACGGCCACCCCGCCGCCCACCAGTGCGGCCGTGGCAGCGGCGACGGCCAGGGACCTGCGTACGTTCATGGCGTTCCTCCTCGTCGGGAGCTTCGGACACGTCGGGTTCGTCGAGGGCCGGTCACCGCTTGCCGTAGCGCAGCTCTTCCCAGGTCTGCGGGCCGACGATGCCGTCGGAGGCGGAGGTGCCGATGTAGTACCACTGGAACCACGTGACGGCGCTCTCGGTCGCCGGGCCGTAGATCCCGTCGACGTCCAGCCTCTTGCCGGTCGTCCGGGCGTAGACACTGGTCTCGTTGATCAGCGCCTGGATCTCCTTGACGTGGTTGCCCTGACTGCCACGCTGAGCCAGCGTGCTGCCGGTGTGGTAACCGCAGTACAAACCCACGGTGCTGACACCACGGCAGGTGTCCGCAGCCGCTGTCGCCGGAGCGGCCGACGCGGAGGCGGCGGGCAGCAGGGCGAGCGCACCGGCCACCACGACGGTGGCCAGTGCCGCGGCGGTACGGGCGCGGGTGCGGGCGTTCCTCAGCATGCTCGGTTCCCCTTCGGACGGGTTCGGTGAGTGAGTGACACGGACAGGAGCCCTGTGGGGGGCGGCAACAGTCTTGGGCAGGGCTCGTCCCCCTGCCACGCAATGGGACAAGGTGCCCCGACCTTGTCGGGCCCGAGCCTCTGACCTGGCAAGACGTCGTCCCGTGGAGAACGGCTCCGGGACGTTGTGGGACGGCGGCCCCGGATGCCCGCGCCCACCAACGCGGTTCGTGAGGCCTCCGCCCGGTTCGTGAGGGGTCGGTCCGGGGCGGGGCCCTTCCCGGACCGGGTCGCGGCGCCGGGACTGACGCGGGGTCCGGGGCGGGTTCGGGCGCGGGCGGCGCGCTTCAGCAAGAGCGGCGGGGAGAGCGTGGGCAGGACGCTCTGCGCCACACCTCGGCATCCGGACGTGAACTACTCGAAGCGCGTGCCTCGGGCCGGCTCCCCGGTGGGCTTTCCGGAAACCCTGAGGAACTGCCGGCCCGGGACCGTCTTCTGGATCGCCCTGCCCCTTGCCCTGTTCCTTCTGCTGGGACGGCGGATTGTAGGTTCCGTGGCTGCGGCTCTGGCCGCCGCCCTGCTGGCGTCCTGCGGTGCTGCAAGCCTCATCGCCGGGCACACGGCGGAGTGCGCGCTTCTCAGGTCCGTCCTGACGGTGTGCCGGGTCCCGGAGGACTCTTGACGCCGCTGCGCACCTCGCTGGTCCGCTGGGCCGATGGGAGCGCCGCCTCGACGCTGAGGTGGCGATCGGAACGCCGTCGGCGCCCACGCGCAGGCGCTGCGAGCGACAGCAGCGCACACGTCAGTCGGACGACGCGCGTTGTTGGATTGCCGGCCCGGGCGCAAGACGTTCCCTCGGTGGCTGAAAAAGGCATTGACTTCTTGGGCGGATTCAGCAATTCCCCTGTTATGTAAGGTGCTTGAGCGGCAATTGAGCTTGACGTGTTCTCGAAGGGCTGCTTATAGTCGACCGTAAGATCGAGTTGTAGGGGTTGCGCAGTGCGTCCACTGGAACGGGCGCCAGAAGTGCAACGTTCGACACGCCGAAAACCATTCGCTCGTATGACCACCGACGAAAGGTTAGTGAAGTGCGATCTGAATCGACTCTGACGCGACCGGAATCATGCGCTACCCGCCCGGAGGCGCTGGCCGCGCAAGATTTCGCAAACACGGTTCTCAGTGGAGCGGCGCCGGGCTTCCACTCCGACTGCGAGACTCCCGCCATGGCCACACCGGCCACGCCGACCGCAGCTCAGTTCGTCATCCAGGGCAGCACGATCTGCCTGGTCTGCTGACGGTGGGTTGACCCACGTGACGGGGAAGCCTGCGTGCTTCGTCAGGTTTCCCCGTCACCTGGGCCCCGAGCGAAAATGACGGCAGCCAGGTTGCGACGCGGGAGACGAAGGAACCGGTGAAATGGAAGCGGCGGAGGCAGCGTACCTCGAGCGTAACTGCCGCACAGGAAGCAGTTGATCGGGTATTTCTGCCGCTGGCGGTCGGGCAGATTCTGGCTGCTGCGGAGACTCTTGTTCTCCGGAAGGAATTTGACGACGACGGCTATCTTCGGGGCACGTCGGCCCGGCAGTACCCGCCCGGCAGCCTGAGGAGCCGGATCGGCCGCGTCCTTGACCATCCGCGCACCCCCAGAATACTCGCGGGAGTGACCCTTGCGGCTTCGGCCGGTCTCGTACTCGCACGCGGCAATCGGAAGGCACAGATCACTGCGGCGACCGTCATCGGAACATGCAACCGGCTGAGCGAGATCCGCACACCGTACGGACGTGACGGTGCGGACCAGATGACGGCCATCATCACGCAGTACCGTGCCCTCACGGCGCTGATCCCCGACCAGCAGGTCGCCGACGACCTCTTTCTGCGTGCGGTCAATTTTCAGGCTGCGCTCAGCTATGCGGTCTCGGGCGTCGCCAAGGCGTTCGGGAGTAGCTGGGTGCAGGGCGACGCCTTGCTCGAAGTTCTGCAGACCGAGGCATACGGCAGGGGGCCGGCCGCGGCCTTCCTGCGCAGGAACCCCAGACTCTGCCGGGCCCTGACGGTGGCCACGGTGGTGTGGGAAGCCTCCTTCCCGCTCATCTACCTGCTGCCCCGCAGGCAGGCCTCTCACGTGCTCTCGGCAGTCAAGACCTTCCACGTCGGCGTGGCGGCGACCATGGAGCTGCCCCGCTTCGTGTGGGGGTTCTTCGGATCCCACGGAGCGGTCGGCTACGTTCTGGACACCCGAGGCGCACGCCGGACGTTCGAGAAGACCGTGCTCGGCATCGCCGGCGGTGTCGTCCTGGCAAGCGCCCTGATCGCCCGCGAGAAGCGCACGATCGCCGAGCAGCGGAGGCTCGGCCCCAAGGGCGCCACTCGCCTCCAGCGTGGCGACGGCGCCGTCGAATACCGGGTCGACCGCCCGGCGGACGGTGTGGCCTCCCGTGCGGTGATCATCCTTGAGTGCGGCTTGGGGCAGTCCCTCGAATCCTGGGAGTGGGTCGCGGAGAATCTCGCACGTCACCACACGGTCATCCGCTACCACCGGCCCGGATACGGCCTCACGACATCGCGGGCGCCGAGCGGCGACCTCCTTGCCGCTGTACTCGACGAGGTCGGGGCCGAGGGGGAGATCGTGGTGGTCACCCACTCGATCGGTTCGCTGAGCGCGGCCTCCTACGTGGGGGCCAAGCGCTTCGCCGACCGCGTCAGCAAACTGGTCATTGTCGACGGTACCGACCCGGCGCTTCTGGAGGAGGACCGTACGGACCGCAGGCGGCTCGGCAAGTTCCTCCAGGCACAGATCTACACACTGCTGGCGGCCGTGACCGGAGTCTACGAGTGGGCGCCCAACGCGGTGGAGCGGCAGGCGGGATACACGCCCGACACCCAGTACAGCCATGTGCAGTTCGTGTTCTCGCCGAGGAACATCGTCAACTCGGTTCGTGAGTACCGGGGAATGCGGACCGACGGTGTCGTCTCCAGCCTCGGTGCGATCGAGTCGGTCCTGGTCATCGCCTCGGAGGAGTTCGCTGAGCAGCAGGCGGTGCTGGCAGAGAAGGTCGGGGCGAAGTTCGAGGTGGTGCCCGGCTCCGCGCACCGGTCGATCATCGGGTTCCGCCACCACGCCGAGAAGGTCGAAGGCGCTATCAGAAGGTTCATGGATGCTTGCTGACCGGATCAAGGGCGCTGCGGCGTCCTGTGCCGTCGGGGCACTCGCGGCCCACCTGGTCGCTACCGTTCTGCAGAACACCCCGGACTCCTACAATCAGGACCTGCGCAAGTTCACGGGCGGCTGGCCCCTTCCCGGATGGAGGTTCTTCGCGCCGAATCCGGGTGTGCAGAACGTGCACCTGCTGGTGCGTGAAACCACCAGCGACGGTCCCACGCCGTGGCGAGATGTGACCCCCGTCGTGCCGCACGGATGGACACAGGTGCTGTACAACCCACGGAGCCGCGGTCCCAAGGCGCTGTTCGACGCCATGCAACAGCTTTCTGTCATGAGTGCTAATCAGGCCGACTTCGGCTGGGTCACGCAGAGTCTGCCGTACGAGCTGGTGCTCGCGGCGAGCCGAGCCGCAGCGGCGGACGGGGCACAGGCACTTCAGTTCCTGCTGATGAACGTGTTTCCCAGCGCGCCGGCGGAACATCGGATGAAGCCGATCCTCACCTCCGAGTGGATATCTCTGGGCAGTGGCCCCCGCGTCGCGGGAGCCGCCGGGTGAACGTGGAGAAGTTCGAAGGAGCGCAACTGCATCTCCACATCACGGGCTCCATCAGTGCGGCGCTCGTGCCGTGGTGGATCCACTGGCTGCGGGAGCTTCATCCGGGCCTGGTGGTGAACGTTTCGGTGACGCCTGCCGCGTCGCGGTTCCTGGCGCTCCGGGCCCTTCGACACCTGGCCAACGGCAAGGTGTGGCTCGACTCCTGGGAGGACTCGCAGACACCGCCCGAGGTCAACTCCGGTAGGAGCGGTGACTCCGAGTGCTTTCTGATCTTCCCAGCCACCCTGGACACCGTCATGCGCCTGGCGCAGGGACGTGCGGACTCCCCTGCTCTTCTGATGCTGCAGGTGACGGACGCACCCATCGTGATCGCTGATACGTTCCCGGGGGCCAACGAGATCGTCGAGAGCCACCTGCAGACCCTCAAGCTCCGCCCGAACGTCGAGTTCGCGCCGCGGGTCAACGGCGTACGCGCGAGCAACCGTTCAACGGCCGAGGTGGGCTTCAACCTGCCGGGTGCCCTCTCAGTAGCCAACAGAAAGCTGAAGGAAGGTCGTCCCCGTGAGTGACCCGAGCGTGTACGACGAGGCGGCGATCGAGGCGTATGACCTGGTGTCCACGATGCTCTCCCCAGGAGCCGGACTTGCTGCCTGGGTGTCGTCGCACCGGTCCTTGGCCGGGTGCAGCGCCCTGGACCTGGGGTGCGGTACGGGTGTGTCCTCGTTTGCCCTCGCCGAGGCCGGCGCGCAGGTCGTGGCGGTCGACGCTTCGCGGCCGTCGCTGGACCTGCTCGAGGGAAAACGGCTCGACCGCGATGTCGAAGCGGTGGAGGGCGATTTCCGGAGTTTTCGATGCGACTCCGCATTCGACGTCATCACCCTGTCGCGGAACACCTTCTTCCTTGCCCAGGAACAGGAAGAGAAGATCGACCTCTTGCGTGTCATCGCACGGCATCTGAAACCGGAAGGTGCGGCCTTCCTCGACTGCACTGACCCTGCTGAATACCAACGGGCGGGTGGCGACGCACACTCGGTCACCTATCCGCTGGGCCGCGAGCAGATGGTGACGGTGACGCAGACCGCAGACCGTGCCACCCAGGAGGTTCTGAGCATCTTCCTGGTCCAGAGTGCGTCGACACTGACCGCGTTCCACGAGCAAGCCACCTGGGCTACGCTTGCCGAGATCCGGCTGATGGCACGGATCGCGGGTCTGGAAGTGGCGCACGTCAACGGGTCGTATGCGGGAGAGCCGTACAGCGCGCGCTCGCGGGAGATGCTGGTAGTTCTGGAGCGGCAGTGAGTGAGGTTCCCGCGATCGCGGCCGAGGACGCCACGGTCGTCCTGGACGGGACAACACTGCTCGCGCCGACGACGTTCGCGGTGATGCCGGGCGAGTTCTGGTGCCTCACCGGCAGCAACGGCTCCGGGAAGACGACCCTGCTGCGGGCCTTTCTGGGCAGCCGGAAGCTGACGGACGGCTCCGTGCGCGTGCGTGGTGAGGCCGTCGACCTGGCCAGGCCCGAGCACCGGCGACTCGTCGCCTCGCTGGTCGAACCCGTCCCCGTGGCACGCGACATGACGCTGCGCGAGCAGGTGACCCTGGTCGCCGCGTCCTGGTACGGCAACACCACGAGAACCGCCGAGCGCGCCGAAGAGGTCATCGAGCAACTGGGGCTTCCCGCGCTGGGCCGGCGGTTCCCCTCCCAGCTCTCCTCCGGCCAGCTTCAACTCTTCAGCCTCGCACTGACGCTGGTCCGCCCGGCGGGCGTCGTTCTGCTCGACGAGCCGGAGCGGCATCTCGACACCGATCGTGTCGACCTCGTCGCCACACTGATCACCGAGCGCGCGGCGCAGGGCACCGCCTTCCTGGTCGCCACGCACGAGGACGCCGTGGTGGACGCCTGCGACGGCGTCGTGGAGCTGGGATGACAACGGAAGCGCTCACCGCGGTCGAGCCCGATCCCAGGGTCCGGGTCCGCGCCGTTCGGCACCGGTACGCCCGCCGCGGTGACCGCCCCACGGGGCGGGACTGGGCGTACACCCTCTACGTCGCCGCCATCCTCGCTCTCGTCTACCTGGTGCCCGTCGTCCACCTGGTGGAGACCTCGCCGACGCTCCTTCCCCTGGAGTCGCCCGGGGCGGCGACTCCCGTGGCGTGCCTGGTCGCGGCGGCGGTGGTCTGGGGCGCCCAGCTCACCGGCCGGTTCTGGGGACCGCTGGTGATCAAGCCGTTCCTGCTGCACGTGTTCGTGTCCACGGACCTGTCGCCCACGCACTACCTCGGCACGATCGCCCGCCGTCGGCTGGTGTACGCGGGACTCGGCACGCTGCTCGCGGTGTGCACGGCGACGTTCCTCTTGACCGACCTGTTCGACCACGCACGCACCGCTTCCGTACCGCAGGGCACCGCCGTCGCGCTGGGCATCGGTGCCGTCGGCTCCTCGGCCTGGCTGTGGGGACAGGCCCGGACGGTGCGCGACAACCTGCTGCTCGCCGCTGCCGTGGCCGCCGTGGCGGTCGCGACGGCGCTGCTCGGCCGGTCCGCCCTCTTGGACGGGGGCGGCCTGTGGCTCGTCACCGGTGTGCTGGCGGTCTCGGCGGCGGTACTGGGCCGGTCCGCTTTCCGGTCCGTCCGTACCGTCGACCTCGCCCGGCTCGCACGCGAGTCGGCGCGTGCCGCCGAGGCCCAGACCTTCGCCTGGACCGGCACGCTCCACCACGCACTGGATCTGTACCGCCCGGAGCCGCGCGGACTCACGTCGGCCCTGGTACGTCCGGACGGCCGCCTGCGCGGCCACCTCGCACAGGGAGTGGTCCGGGCGCTCCGCACGCCGGGTCGCGCGATCGCGGGCGCGGCGTCCCTGCTGGCCGGCGGCGCCCTGCTGACGCTCGGCGTCGCAGAGCCGGACGCCGGACCGGCGACGCTGTTCTGGGTGGCCGGCTCGGTCGGCGTCTACTGGGGATCGGGGTGGGTCGCCGAGACGTGGCGCGGCCTGCGCGACGAGCTGATCCTGGCCCCGTTGCTCGGTGAGTGGTGGGGCGGCGTGCTCGCCCGCACCCTGGCCTGGCCGGTCGTCGCGGTGGTGGTCACGGCAGGGCTGGCGGGGGGAGTCGCGGTTGTGGCCGGGTGGCCGCTCGGGGGCGGTGGACCGGCCGATGCGGTACTGCTCGCCACCGGGTCGGTGGTGCTCGTGCTCGGCGCCAGGTTCCTGCGCGAGATGAAGACGAACCTGCCGATCGAACTGCTGCTGCCCGTCATCACCCCCCTCGGGGACCTCTCCGGCCTCCGGGTCTTCGTGTGGCAGTTCGACGGACTCGCCGTCGTGCTGATCGGCGTTCTCGTGATGAACGAGATGCCGTCCGCGATCGCTGCGTTCCCGGTCGCGCTGGGCACGGCGGCCTGGTGCGTCTGGGCGGGCCTGCGCCGGACGGGGTGGGCGAACCGGGCCCTGTTCACCCGTCTCGGCCGGGCGTGACACCGTCCGGCCCCGGTCCACGGCGAGCGGGGCGGTACCGAAGGCGACGTGACGGACACCGCCCGGTGGCCGAGCAGGCCGGCAAGGCGGCCACCCGGGCCGCTCGGCGCCAGGTCCGTGAGG
>NZ_BAAHCA010000045.1:0-14798 GCF_054776295.1 Streptomyces sparsus | reverse complement strand
CCGGTGAAGACCGGTGGGCGGCGGGGCGGACGCCGTCGGGGGCCCGGGCCCCTCGGGGCCGGTCCGGGCGCCCGGGGCTCAGATCAGGCCCTGGGCCAGCATCGCGTCGCCCACCCGAGTGAAACCGGCCATGTTGGCCCCCGCGACGTAGTCACCGGGGCAGCCGTAGCGCTCGGCGGCCTGCGCGCAGGTGGTGTGGATGTCCTTCATGATGCCGGCGAGTTCCGCCTCGACCTGCGCGAACCGCAGCGGTTCGCGGCCCGCGTTCTGCCGCATCTCCAGCGCGCTGGTGGCCACTCCCCCGGCGTTGGCGGCCTTGCCCGGGCCGAAGGCCACGCCGGCCTCCTGGAAGACCCGCACCGCCTCGGGTGTGGTGGGCATGTTCGCCCCCTCCGAGACGGCCTTCACGCCGTTGCGGACGAGGGTGCGGGCCGCGTCCGCGTCCAGTTCGTTCTGCGTCGCCGAGGGCAGCGCCACGTCGGCGGGCACGTCCCAGATCTGCCCGTCCGCCACGAAGCGGGCGGAGCTGCCGCGCCGCTGGGCGTAGGTGTCGACACGTCCCCGCTCCACCTCCTTGACCTGCTTGAGCAGATCGAGGTCGATGCCCTTCTCGTCGACCACGTACCCGGTCGAGTCGGAGCAGGTCAGCACGTTGGCACCGAACTCCTGGGCCTTCTCGATGGTGTAGACGGCGACGTTGCCCGACCCCGACACCACCACCTGCTGGCCGTGGAGATCCTCACCGCGGGCCCGCAGCATCTCGGCGGTGAACAGCACGTTGCCGTAGCCGGTGGCCTCCGTGCGGACCGGGGAACCGCCCCAGCCCAGCCCCTTGCCGGTGATCACACCGGCCTCCCAGCGGTTGGTGATGCGCCGGTACTGGCCGAACAGGTAGCCGATCTCGCGCCCGCCCACGCCGATGTCGCCGGCCGGGACGTCGGTGTGCTCGCCCAGGTGGCGGTGCAGCTCGGTCATGAAGGACTGGCAGAAGCGCATGACCTCGGCGTCGGACCGGTCCCGCGGGTCGAAGTCGCTGCCGCCCTTGGCGCCGCCGATGGCCAGGCCGGTCAGCGCGTTCTTGAAGATCTGCTCGAAGCCGAGGAACTTCACGATGCCCAGGTTCACCGACGGGTGGAAGCGCAGTCCGCCCTTGTAGGGGCCCAACGCGCTGTTGAACTCCACCCGGAAGCCCCGGTTCACCTGCACCCGCCCCGCGTCGTCCTGCCACGGGACCCGGAAGATGATCTGCCGCTCCGGTTCGCAGACGCGCTCCACGATGCGGGCCTCGGCCAGCTCGGGACGCTCGGCGAGCACCGGGCCGAGGGACTCCAGCACCTCCCGTACCGCCTGGTGGAATTCGGGCTCGCCGGGGTTCCGTCGGAGGATCTCCTCGTAGAGCGGCTCGACGCTGGGCGCCACATCGGCTCCTTTCTCCCTGGTCGTCAACGCCCAGGGTGTCCGCGGGGGTGCGGTGCAGCACGTGTCTCCAGCGTGACGCACCGGGTGGGGGCCGCCGGGCACTTTGTGACCGACATGACAGCGGTGGAGCCGCATCGGGCCCCGGCACGTCCGAGCCGGGGCCGCACGGAAGGCCGAAACACTGGTGCCGTTCGGCGAGAGGCTCCGCGGCGCCCGTACCCTCGTGCGGTGGCGCGGAAACCGCCGACGCCCGCGGTGGGTGGCGGCTGGCGGGGGACACGGAGGCTCCCCGGGCGGCAGCCGGGCCGGGAGAAGTCCGGGCGGGGGCCGTTCCGGCAAGTGAGAGGGAACGGCCCCGGAGAGTCAGGCCTCTCTCCAGGGCCGTTCCTACAAGGGGCGTCGGGCTGGTGGCACAGGCGAGCCAGCACCCCCCACAGGGCCAGCACCGCCGCCTAGCTTTCGACACCCCGTCCCGCGGGATTGCGTTGGTGAGTCTGCCGAGAATCTCCACGCTTTGCACATCGACCGAACAGAATCAGTAACGTTGGGTATTAAAGCAGTGGCAGGAAGTAAAGCGTCGCCCGTCCGGAATGTTCGCCCCGTTGAGGCGCTCACCAGGCACGATCTACGGATTCTCGGCTTCCGGAACGCCCCCGGGATGTCAACGGCGCCATCCTGGCCGTCTCGAACACGGCTGAAAACAATCGGAAACGACCCCGAAACCAAGCGCTCGCTCAGTGAATCCCCGCTGGCAGCGCCCCTGCACACCGTTCACCCGGGCACCTGCCCGAACAACCCGGGGGCGTCCGAAAACCCGCCGTACGCAGCCCGTACGCCCGCCCGTCACACACCGCACCCCTGCATGCGGTAGCTGTGCCCGGGAAGCCGTCACACACCGCACCGCCGGTGCGGTGCCGGCCGCACCGACCGGGAGCAGCCGGTGCGGCCCACCGGTCAGCGGGTGGCGGCGATCTGCCGGGCCATGATCGTGGTCAGCTCGTACGCGGTGTGCGAGGCGGCGACCGAGGTGATCTCCGCGTGGTCGTACGCGGGCGCGACCTCGACCAGGTCGGCGGAGACCAGGTGGCAGTCGGACAGCCCGCGCAGGATCTCCAGCAGCTCGCGGGAGGTCAGGCCGCCCGCCTCGGGGGTGCCGGTACCGGGGGCGTGTGCCGGGTCCAGCACGTCGATGTCGATGGAGACGTACAGCGGCCGGTCACCGACCCGCTCACGCAGCTGCTGCGCCACCTCGTCCACGCCGCGCCGCATCACGTCGGCCGCGGTGACGATGCCGAAGCCCATCTTCTCGTCGTCGTCGAGGTCCTTCCGGCCGTAGAGCGGACCGCGGATACCGACGTGCGACAGCGCCTCGGTGTCGAGGATGCCCTCCTCGACCGCACGCCGGAACGGGGTGCCGTGGGTGTACTCGGCACCGAAGTACGTGTCCCAGGTGTCCAAATGCGCGTCGAAGTGCAGCAGCGCGACCGGACCGTGCTTGCGGGCCACCGAGCGCAGCAGCGGCAGCGCGATGGTGTGGTCGCCGCCGAGCGTCATCAGCCGGGCACCGGTGTCGAGCAGCGCGTCGGCCGCCTCCTGGACGGTGTCCACCGCCTCGTCGATGTTGAACGGGTTCGCCGCGATGTCGCCGGCGTCCGCGACCTGCGCCAACGCGAACGGGGACGCGTCCTGCGCCGGGTTGTAGGGGCGCAGCAGCCGCGACGCCTCCCGGATGGCGTTGCCGCCGAACCGGGCGCCGGGCCGGTAGGAGACTCCGGAGTCGAAGGGGACGCCGACCACGGCGACGTCCGCGCTGCCGACCTCGTCGAGTCGCGGCAGCCGGGCGAAGGTCGCCGGTCCCGCGTACCGGGGGACGCGGGAGGAGTCGACAGGGCCGCGGGGCTGCCGCTCGGGGGTGGGGGTGCTCTCGCTGCTCATGACGTCGAGCGTAGGCAGCCGCGCGGTGTCCCTGACATGGACGTTTCTGAGCGGGCGGGTGCCGCCTTTTGGACACGGCGTCCATCGGCGCCCGGCACGGGACACAATGGTCGGCATGCCGCTGCCCACCGCCCCCGCCGCGCCGTCCCGTGCCGCGCTCGTCGACCACCTCCTGCACTCCCGCATAGCCGGCGACGTCGCCACGCCCCGGGAGAACAACCTCGACCACTACCGCAGGCTCGCCAACGGCGACCGGTACTTCTGGCTCGGACTGGAACTCGCCGACCGCTGGACCGACGAGCAGGACGTGCTCGCGGTGATGGCCGAGCGGGTCGGTGTGGTCGACGACCCCCGCCATCGCACCGGCCAGGACACCATCAACCCGGAACTCACCGTGGACGGCCTGGACCGGGCCGCGGTACGGCTGCGCAAGGCCGCGGACGGCGGCGAGCGGGTGCTCTTCGCCACCGGGCACCCGGGCGGGCTGCTGGACGTGCACAGCGCGGTGGCCGCCGCACTGCGGACCGCCGGGTGCGACGTGGTGCGGGTCCCCATGGGCCTGTACGCGGACGACGGCGTGGTCGTGCAACTGGCCGACGTCGCCATGTACGAGCGCGGCGCCACCCTGTGGCACACCCACTCCCCCGAACCGATGCGGGAGATCCTCGCGGCTCTGGAACGCGACGGCGAACCGCTGCCCGACCTGGTGTTCGCCGACCACGGCTGGGCCGGCTGCGCCGCCCAGCACGGCATCGACACGGTCGGCTTCGCCGACTGCAACGACCCGGCGCTCTTCCTCGGCGAGGCCGAGGGCCTGCTCTCCGTGGCCGTCCCCCTGGACGACCACGTGGCCAACCCCCGCTCCTACGAGCCGATGACCGCCTACCTGCTCGCCGCCGCCGGCCTCACGGCCTGAGACGGACGGTCGGCGGGGCGGGACGGTCGGCGGGGCGGGATGGTCGGCAGGGCGGGACGGTCGGCGGGGCGGTAACGCGCGTCAGTCGTGTGGGACGCGGACCACGCCCTCCTGGATGACCGACACCGCGAGGCGGCCGTCGGAGGTGAAGATGCGGCCCTTGGCGAGCCCCCGCCCGCCCTGGGCGGTGGGGCTCTCCTGGTCGTAGAACAGCCACTCGTCGGCGCGGAACGGCCGGTGGAACCACATCGCGTGGTCGAGGCTGGCGCCCACCACGTCACCGACCGCCCAGCCGCCGCGCCCGTGGGCCAGCAGCACCGAGTCCAGCAGCGTCATGTCCGAGACGTACGTCGCCAGGCAGGTGTGCAGCAGCGGCTGGTCCTGCTCACCCTGGAGCTTGCCGGTGGTCCGGAACCACACCTGGGAGCGGGCCTCGCCCGGCTGCCTGCCCGCGTTCGCGTACGGCGGTTCCTTCACGTACCGCAGGTCCACTGCCGCCCGGGCCTGGGCCAGGCGTTCCGCGACGCCGGGATCGACGAACAGGTGCGCGTAGCGGGGCAGCAGCTCGGCGGACGTCGGCAGCGTCGCCGGGTCCGGAGCGGGCGGCATCGGCTCCTGATGCTCCAGGCCCTCCTCGTGCAGTTGGAAGGACGCCGACAGGTGGAAGATCGGGTGGCCGTGCTGGACGGCGACCACCCGGCGGGTCGTGAAGGAACGCCCGTCCCTGATCCGGTCCACGGTGTAGACGATCGGCGCACCCGGGTCCCCGGCCCGCAGGAAGTAGGCGTGCAGGGAGTGCGCGGGCCGGTCCTCGGGAACGGTCCGGCCGGCGGCCACCAGGGCCTGGGCGGCGACCTGGCCGCCGAAGACGCGGGGCACCACGGACGGGTGGCTGGCGCCGCGGAAGATGTCCCGCTCGATCCGTTCGAGGTCCAGCAGATCGAGCAGGGAGGTCAGTGCGTGGGACATGGGGAGAGTCTTACAGCCCCATCGACTTGGCGATGATCGACCTCATGACCTCGCTGGTACCGCCGTAGATCCTGGTGACCCGGGTGTCGGCGTACAGGCGGGCGATCGGGTACTCCCGCATGTAGCCGTAACCGCCGTGCAGCTGGAGGCACTTGTCGATGACACGGGCGGCGGTCTCGGTGGTGAACAGCTTGGTGGACGCGGCGTCCGCCGGGGTCAGCTCCCCCGCGTCGAGCGCGTCCAGGGCCCGGTCGACGACCGCCTGCATGGCGTCCACGTCGGCCTTGCAGTCGGCGAGCACGAACTTGGTGTTCTGGAAGGACGCCACCGAACGGCCGAAGACGGTCCGGTCCGTGACGTACTCCTGCGCGAAGCCGACCGCCGCCGCGGCCTGCGCGTACGCGCCGAGCGCGATGCCCAGCCGCTCCTGCGGCAGGTTGTGGGTGAGGTAGGTGAATCCCATGCCCTCCTCGCCCAGCAGGTCCTCGACCGGCACCCGCACGTCGGTGAAGGAGAGTTCGGCGGTGTCCGACGTCTTCAGGCCCAGCTTGTCCAGGGTCCGTCCGACGGCGTAGCCCTCGCTGGTGGTGTCCACGACCAGGATGGAGATGCCGGCGCGGCGGTCCTCCGGGTCGGCGGGCGACGTCCGGCAGCAGACCAGCACCCGGTCGGCCTGCACGCCGCCGGTGATGAAGGTCTTCGCGCCGTTCAGCACGTAGTGGGTGCCGTCCTCGGACAGCTTGGCCGTCGTCTTCATGCCCGCCAGGTCCGAGCCGGTGCCGGGCTCGGTCATCGCGATGGCCGTCATCATCTCGCCGGTGACGAAGGGCGGCAGCCAGCGCTGCTTCTGCTCCTCGTCGGCGTACTTGAGGAGGTAGGGCAGGCAGAGCGCGGTGTGCACGCCGGAACCGCCGAAGCTGACCCCGGCCCGCGCGCACTCCTCGCTGATGACGGCGCTGAACTTGAAGCTCGTCTCCCCGGCGCCGCCGTAGGCCTCGGGCACCTCGATACCGAAGACGCCCAGCTCACCGAGCTTCTTGTAGAGGTCGCGGGGCACATAACCCTGCTCCTCCCACTCGTGGTAGTACGGCACCACCTCGGAGGCGATGAAGTCACGGATGGTCTGACGGAACGCCTCGTGGTCCTCGTTGAACACCGTGCGCCGCATGGTTCGCCTCCCAGGCAGGATGTCTAAGCGCTTGCTCAGTCGAAGCTACCCAGCGGTCAGGGCCGCTGTCCATAGGCGCGCCCCGCCGGCCTCCCCACGACCGGGACACCGCGACGGCCGGGACACCGCGACGGCCGGACCGCCGTGGGACGGAGGACGTGGCGGCGCTGGGGCGAGGCGGTGACGCGGGGTGGTACGGCAAGGCGGTGACGCGGAAGGCCGTCAGCCGAAGGACGCCGCCCGGGCCCGCAGCAGCTGCCGCTCCCGCTCGTTGCGGGTCAGGCCCGCCGCCCGCTCGAACTCCGCCCTGGCCTCCGCTCGGCGCCCCAGCCGGCCGAGCAGATCACCGCGCACGCTGGGCAGCAGGTGGTAGTCCTTCAGCGCCGGTTCGCCGTGGAGCACGTCCACCAGCGCGAGCCCCGCCCCCGGCCCGTCCACCATGGAGACGGCCACCGCCCGGTTCAGCTCCACCACCGGTGACGGCGCGACCGCCGCGAGCCGACCGTAGAGGACGGCGATCGTCGACCAATCCGTCTCCTCGTACCGGACCGCGCGGGCGTGGCAGGCGGCGATCGCCGCCTGGAGGGCGTACGGCCCCAGGTGCTCGGCCACCGCGTTCGCCCGTCCCAGGGCGGCGAAGCCGCGCCGGATCAGCATGCGGTTCCAGCGGGTCCTGTTCTGGTCGGCGAGCAGCACCGGTTCCCCGTCGGGCCCGATCCGGCTCGCGACCCGGGACGCCTGGATCTCCAGCAGCGCGACCAGTCCGTGGACCTCACTCTCGTCCGGCATCAGACCCGCCAGCACCCGGGCGAGCCGCAACGCGTCCTCGCACAGGGCGGGACGTTGCCAGTCGTCCCCGGCGGTCGCCGAGTAGCCCTCGTTGAAGACGAGGTAGACGACCTCCAGCACGGAGCTCAGACGCGCCGCCCGCTCCGCTCCGCAGGGCACCTCGAAGGGCACGCCGGCCTTGGCCAGCGTGCGCTTGGCACGGACGATGCGCTGGGCGACGGTCGGCTCCGCCGCCAGGAAGGCGCGGGCGATCTCCTCGGTGGTGAGCCCGCCGAGCAGCCGCAGGGTGAGGGCGACCCGGGCTTCGGTGGAGAGCACCGGGTGGCAGGCGGTGAAGATCAGCCGCAGCAGGTCGTCGTCGATGTCGTCGGCGACCGCGTCCTCCGGGCCCACCGCCGGCACGTCCTCCAGCGTCCGCCCGACCTCGGCCAGTTTCCGGGCGTAGGTCTCCTTGCGGCGGACCAGGTCGATGGCCCGGTGCTTGGCCGCGGCCATGAGCCAGGCGCCCGGCTTCTCCGGGACGCCTGACTCCGGCCACTGCTCCAGCGCGGCGACCAGAGCGTCCTGCGCGAGTTCCTCGGCGATACCGACGTCCCGCACGATCCGGGTGACCCCGGCGATGATGCGTGCCGACTCGATCCGAAAAACCGCTTCCACCGCGCTCGCTACCGTCACGGCCACCCATCAGAGCAGTCCGGTCACGGTCGGGCAAGCGCGACCGGCCGGGGCCCGGTCAGCCCTCGGCGATTTCCCGGACCTCGGCGGTGACGGTCCAGTGGTCCTCGTGCGTCCGGAGGAAGCGCTTGGTCCACTCGACGGCTTCGGCCTTGTCCTTCGCCTGCACGATCGAGTAGCCGCCGATGACCTCCTTGGTCTCGGTGAACGGCCCGTCGGTCACCGAGAGCCGGCCACCGGACCAGGTGACCCGGCTGCCCTCGGACGTGGGCGCGAGCCCGGCCGTGTCGAGCATGACCCCGGCCTTGGTGATCTCCTCCAGCAACTCCCCCATCCGCTGCCCCATCTCCGGGCTGGGGCCCTCGGCGGGAACGTTCTGCTCGTCGATACGGATCAGCGTCAGAAAGCGCGGCATGATGACTCCTCGGTGCACAGCGGCGGGACCGTTCCCCGCCTCTCACCCCTACGTCGAACGGGACGGCCCCGAATCGACAGCCCCGGCGGATTATTTCGAAGTAGTTTCCGCACCCGCCTCCCGGGGCTCCACCAACGCGTCCGCGAACGCCCGCCGCACCCGTTCCGGGCGGGCCCTACGGAGCCGACGGTCATCGGGGCGCGAGGTTTGGGAAGCGGTGCGGGTGGCGAACTGCCTGGCATGACGAAGCCGGTTCTCCACCTGGTGGGGTGCGCCGCCCCGCCCGTCCAGTACCTCGACCGCGCCGTCCGGGCGGCTCAGGCCGACGGCTGGGAGGTGTGCCTGGGTTTGACGCCCACCGCCGCCGACTGGCTGGGCGACCGGCTGCCGGAGCTGGCCGAGCTGACCGGTCATCCCGTCCGCCACACCCAGCGCAGGCTGGGCCAGGTCGATGACCGGCCGCTGCCGGCGGTGACCGTGATCGCGCCGGCGACCCTGAACACGGTCAACCTGATGGCGCTCGGCCTGACCCCGCACTGGGCCGCCGGGCACGCGGCCGAGTCCATCGGCCTGCGTCGTCCGCTTGCGGTCATGCCGTGCGTCAACTCCGCCTACGCCACCCACCCGCAGTTCGCCCGCTCCTTGGAGGTGCTGCGCGGCGCCGGCGTACGCGTGCTGTACGGCGGGCCCGACGGGTTCGTGCCGTTCCACCCGGGCGAGGGGGACGCCGAGGGCTACCCGTGGCATCTGGCGCTCAAGGCCGCCCAGGAGATGCTCGACCGGTGAGCACCGGCGCCGGCACGACCGTGCACCGGGGGCTCAGCTGAAGGTTCGGCGGTAGGTGTGGGGGCTGACGCCGGTGGTGCGCTTGAAGCGGTCCCGGAAGGCGGTGGGCGAGCCGAAGCCGACCTGGGCGGCGATGCGCTCGACCGGGTGTTCCGTGGTCTCCAGCAGGTGCTGGGCCTGGCGGACGCGGGCGCGGTGGAGCCACTGGAGTGGCGTGGTGCCGGTCTGCTCGCGGAAGCGGCGGATCAGCGTCCGGGTGCTGGTCCCGGCACGGGCGGCGATGTCGGCAAGCGTGAGGTCGCGGCCGAGATTGCCCTGGAGCCAGGTCAGCAGGGGTTCGAGCGTGGCGCCCTGGGGGGCGGGCGGATACTCGTGGACGATGAACTGCGCCTGCCCGCCTTCGCGTTCGAGGGGCATGACGGACAGGCGGGCGACGTCGGCGGCGACGGCTGAACCGTAGTCGCGGCGGACCATGTGCAGGCACAGGTCCAGGCCCGCGGCGGCGCCGGCCGAGGTGAGGATCTGTCCGTTGTCGACGTAGAGGACGTCCGGGTCGACGGTGACGTCCGGGTGGGCGGCGGCCAGGGCGTCGGCGGCAGCCCAGTGCGTGGTGGCGCGCAGTCCGTCCAGGAGGCCCGTGGCGGCCAGGGGGAAGGTGCCCGCGCAGATGGACGCGATGCGGGTGCCGTCCGCGGCGGCTGCCCGCAGCGCGGCGCGGACGGCCGGGGAGGGCGGGGCTGCCGTGGCGGTACCGGGCACGATGATCGTGTCCGTTCCCCCGAGCCCGTCGAGGCCCCAGGGGGCGCGCAGGGTGAAGGAACCGGCGTTGATCTCCGGTTGTTCGGCGCACACGCGGATCTGGTAGCCGGGGCGACCGTCCGGAAGCCGGGTGCGGGTGAAGACCTCGATGGGGGTGGAGAGGTCGAACGGGACCACCCGGTCCAGAGCGAGAACAGCGACGGTGTGCATGGCCAGAAGATACCGCCCCGCCGGAGTCCTGAGCCTGTCGTGTGCTCACAGAACCACGCTTCACCGCAGCTCAGCGGCGCTGTCGTCGCGGTTGGCACTAATCCGTTGACAGCTGTCACTCACGCCACTGGGGGGCGGTGAGGGAGCCGGTTACGTTCGGGGGGTCCGCGGCGCACGCCGGAATCCCGCAACGACGAAGGGCCCTCCATGCACGTCCAGATCATCCTGTTCGACGGATTCGATCCACTCGACGTCGTCGCCCCCTACGAGGTGCTGTACGCCGGTGGCACCGCCTCCGGCGGGGCAGTGACGGTGGAGCTGGTCTCCGCCGAGGGACCGCGCGAAGTGGTCAGCGGCACCGGGGGGTTGGCGCTGCGCGCGACAGCAGCCCTGGACCCCGCACGCGCGGGGCTCGTCCTGGTTCCAGGCGCCTCGGGCCGGGTGGGAGAACCCGGCGAGGTGCCCGACCAGGACGCCGACGCGGACTCCGGAGAGCGGCAGCAGGACGCGCTCATCCCCGTCCTGCTGGGCCGCACCCTGACCACCCCGCTGCCCGCGCTGCTGAGAGCGGCGATGGACAACCCGGAGGTGACGGTCGGGGCCGTGTGCGGCGGCTCGCTCGTCCTGGCCATGGCCGGTCTGCTGGAGGGCCGTCACGCCACCACCCACCACCTGGGCCTGGACATGCTCGACGCCACCGGAGTCCACGCGGTGCGGGCCCGGGTCGTCGACGACGGGGACCTCGTCACCGGCGCCGGCGTCACCTCCGGACTCGATCTGGGCCTGTACCTGCTGGAACGCGAGCTGGGTCCCCGGATCGCCCACGCCGTCGAGGAACTGTTCGCCCACGAACGCCGCGGCACCGTCTGGCGCGACCGGGGCCCCGTACCCGCCGTCCTCTGATCGCCCGTCCGACCCACCGATCCCGCACCACCGCGAACGCCCTGTGAGGAAGAACAGACATGCCCGTCGAAGGCACCTGGGACCTGTCCATCGCCACGCCCATCGGCAGGATCAAGGCCGTGGCCGAGTTCCGACGCAGGGACGGTGCCCTCGTCGGGTCCGCCCACGGGACGGGCGAGGAGGTACCGCTCAGTGACGTCGTCCTCGACGGCGACCGGCTCGCCTGGAGACAGACCGTCACCAAGCCCCTGCGACTCGACCTGGCCTTCACCGTGACGATCGACGACGACACCCTGACGGGCACCTCCAGGGCCGGCCGGCTCCCCGCCTCGCACGTCACCGGCACCCGCCGCACCCTCCCGGCGGGCGGCGGGTACTGACCATGACGAAGTTCTTTCTCTCCCTGCACGTGCTGGCAGCCATCGTGGCCATCGGCCCGATCAGCGTCGCCGCCAGCATGTTCCCGCCGGCCCTGCGCCGCGCCCGGCAGAACCCGGAGGACCGGGACGCGCTCATCACGATGCGGACGCTGCACCGCATCTGCCGGGTGTACGCGGCCGTCGGCATCGCCGTGCCCGTCCTCGGCTTCGTCACCGCCGGCAGCCTCGGCGTACTGGGCAGCGGATGGCTGATCGCCTCCGTTCTCCTGACCGCCGCTGCCGCCGCCGTGCTGATCGTCCTGATCCTGCCCGCGCAGGAGCGTGGACTCGAAACCCTCCAGGACGCTCCCCCGGGCTCCGCCACCCCCGCCGTGCCCTCGGGCTCCGCCGGCCGGGTCGCCGGGCGTCTGGCCATGCACACCGGCGTCTTCAACCTGCTGTGGGCGACCGTCACCGTCCTCATGATCGTCCGTCCCGGCTCCACCACCGGGGCGTGACGCAGGCCGACGCCGAGCACGACGAAGGCCCGAGCACGACGAAGGCCCGAGCCGCTTTCGCGGTTCGGGCCTTCGTCCATCAAGGGTGAGTGACGGGACTTGAACCCGCGGCCACCTGGACCACAACCAGGTGCTCTACCAACTGAGCTACACCCACCATGACCGGCGTCGGAGTGTTCTCCGCACCGGCCGGATACGAGTGTACAGGTTTTACGAGGGTGCTCGCGCACACGTTTCGTGCGGGTGCCCGACGGTCGCGGAACGCGGTCCTCCAGGGCCGTCACGGGGTCCGGCGGCGACGCCGCCCCGGGTCGCTCCCAGGCCCCACACCGGGCCCGCGAACCGCTTCAGGCGGTCGGGGTCTGCGCTGTCGGAGGCTGGGCGCTCGGGGTCTGGGCGCTCGGGGTTCGGGGCGGTGAGCCGGGGGCGGTCGGTGCTGCCGGCAGCACGTGCTTGGCGGCGATGGCCCTGGCCGTCTCGGAGTCCGGGCCGGGCTGCGGCACGAAGACCGCCTCCCGGTAGTAGCGCATCTCGGCGATGGACTCCCGGATGTCGGCCAGCGCGCGGTGGTTGCCGCTCTTCTCCGGGCTGTTGAAGTACGCCCGCGGGTACCAGCGCCGGGCCAGTTCCTTCACCGAGGACACGTCCACGATCCGGTAGTGGAGAGAGGACTCCAGCGTGGGCATGTCCCGGTGCAGGAAGCCCCGGTCGGTGGAGACGGAGTTGCCGCACAGCGGCGCCCGGCCGGGCTCGGCGACGTGTTCGCGCAGGTAGGCGAGCACCCGCTGCTCGGCGTCGGCGAGTGTCGTGCCGCCGTCGAGTTCGTCGAGCAGGCCCGAGGCGGTGTGCATCTCGCGCACCACCTCGGGCATCTGCGCCAGCGCTTCGGCGGGCGGGCGGACGACGATGTCCACCCCCTCGCCGAGCACGTTCAGCTCCGAGTCCGTGACCAGCGCGGCCACCTCGATGAGCGCGTCGTCGGACAACGAGAGGCCGGTCATCTCGCAGTCGATCCACACCATGCGATCGTTCATGCGAGTCACCCTACGTCGCTCACGGCTGTGTGCGGCCCCGCTGATGGGGTAGCCGTGCCGTGTAGAGATCCGGTTGCCCGCCGCCGGCGTCGACCGCCGGCGCGGTCACCAGACTGCGGCCGAGGAACTCCGCCGCTTCCGAGCGGCTGCTCGGACGGGTCTCCAGCCGCACCTCCCCTCGTGTGTCCGCCGGTCTCGGTTCCCGGCCGTCCAGCCGGGCCGCGGCCCTGGTGTCCGCTCTGGCGTCGGCTCGGGCCGGGGCCCGGGCGTCCGCTCGGGACTCGACCCTCGGCTCGGACCGGGAGTGCGGCAACCGGTGGTCAGCCGATGGTCCGCCCTCCATGCCTTCCGCCATCTCGCTGCCCCCCGCTGAGGGGCGGCGCGCCCGGTAGGCCGCCCGGTAGGCGGCCGGGGACGCGCCGAGCTGCCGCCGGAAGTGGCCGCGCAGGGCGACCGGCGACCGGAAGCCGCAGCGGGCGGCCACCTCGTCGACGGAGTAGTCCGTCGTCTCCAGCAGCCGCTGGGCCTGCAGCACGCGTTGCGTGATCAGCCACTGCAGTGGCGCGCTGCCCGTCAGGGACCGGAACCGCCGGTCGAACGTGCGGCGGCTCATGTACGCGCGGGCGGCGAGCGTCTCCACGTCGAACTGCTCGTGCAGATGCTCCAACGCCCACGCGACGACCTCCGCCAGCGGGTCGGTCCCGATCTCCTCCGGTAAAGAACGGTCCAGCCGGTGCAGCTGCCCCACCTCCGCGCCGTTGCCCCGGCGTGGTGGTACGACGAGCCTGCGGGCCAGCGCCCCCGCGGCCTCGACCCCGTGGTCGGCCCGCACGACGTGCAGGCAGAGGTCGATGCCGGCGGCGGTGCCGGCCGAAGTGAGGATGTCGCCGTCGTCCACGAAGAGTTCCCGCGGATCGACGTGCACGGCCGGGTAACGCTTGGCGAGCGTCGGCGCGTACATCCAGTGTGTGGTCGCCGGACGGCCGTCCAGCAGTCCGGCTGCGGCCAGTACGAACGCACCGGTGCACAGCCCCATCACCCGGGCCCCCTCCTGGTGCGCGCGACGCAGGGCGTCGAGCGCGCCGGGCGGTGGCGGCTGGGTGATCGAACGCCAGGCGGGCACGACGACCGTGCCCGCCCGGGAGATGGCATCGAGGCCGTACGGCGCCGTCAGCTCAAGGCCGCCGGTGGTACGCAACGGCCCGTCTTCACCCGCGCACACCAGAAGGCGATAGCGGGGTACACCCGCATCCTGCCGATCGACACCGAAGACGGAGAGCGGAATTGAACTCTCGAATATCGGGCCTCCGCCGAAGAGCAGTACCGCGACAATCTCGCGGCGCCGCCGGGCGGCCAGCTTCCGGATTGGCGCGGGGCCGTGCGGTGGGTCCTGGCTCATGTCTCTAAGCCCCCCTCAGTGGTCGCTTCCTCTCGGTCCTGCACGGTTTCCCCCGCCGTGGTTTTGCCAAGATCGAATCTACTGCGTCAGATGGGGCTGACGGGACAACTTCATCACTCGGCGCTAAGTCGACAAGACAACTTGGCGTAAAGCATTCGATCACGAAGCGTTCCACTCGCAGGCGCCCCTGGGAAGTGCGCCTGACCGTGTGGACCGGTGTCCGTGGGGTGCATACACCCGTTGCGCTCCTTTCAACCCTGGTCGGGGCGATGAAGGGAGCCGACGGGGCACTCGGCGCACCACGGGAGCAAGTTGGCCGAAAAGAACGCCGGTTCGGGCGTGCCAGTCGACCGCCACGAGCGTACGCCCTGCGCGCGGCGGGGTCTTGACCCCGTCCCGGACTCACGCGTCCCCCGGCGCACTCCCGGCCCGGGACGACGGTGCGGGAGGAGCTCGAACGGGCGCGGGACGGGCGCGGGACGGACGGGCGACGGACGGTGATCCGGCCGCGGCGGGCATGCCGCCCCGGTCCGCGGGGTGCTGA
>NZ_BAAHCA010000044.1:0-14930 GCF_054776295.1 Streptomyces sparsus | reverse complement strand
CCCGCCCTGCTGCGCGGGCTGGTCGACCGGGCGGCCGCCGCCGGCCACACCCGGCTGTCGCTGAGCGTCGAGCGGGCCAACCGAGCCGCCGAGCTGTACGCGGCCGAGGGCTTCACCACCGTGGCCTCCGGCCCGGTGTCCGACACCATGGTCAAGCAGCTGCGCTGACGCGCAAGGCCGGGCGCGGTCGCCCGCAGGGGGTCGGAGCCTCACCCGCCGGCTCGCAGCGTCAGGACGCGTAGACGTGCCGCTCAGGCGACATCGTGCTCAGGCGACGCTGCGCTCAGGCGACGTTGACGCGCTGGCCGGGCGGGGCTGCCTCCAGCCAGGCGAGAAAGCCGGTAAGGGCGTCCTCACTCATGGCGAGTTCCACCCGGACGCCGCGGTGCCGGCAGGCGAGCACCAGCGCGTCGGACAGCAGCGCCAGCTCCTCCTCGCCGCGCGGCGTGCGGCGCTGGAGCACCTCGATCGCGTCCCGTTGCAGGGAGCGGCGCGGACGCGGGGCGTAGGAGAAGACGCGGAACCACTCGATGCGGTCACCGCTGTAGCGGGCCACCCCGTAGCTCCAGCCCTTGCCCTTGGGGTCGGCCGACTCGTCGTCCGGCACGTCCCAGCGGAGGCTGCAGTCGAACGTGCCGCCCGAACGCTGGATCAGTCGCCGGCGCAGGCCGAACACGAACAGCGCCACCAGCAGCAGTAGCAGGAACAGTCCGCACAGCAGCAGGGCGAGGACCATCACTCACCGACCTCCTCGCATAATCCCTGCGTGCCGCGCCCCCGGCGCGGACCGCACCAATGATGGCTTCAGCCGCGGACCGTCCGGAGCGTGTACTCCGGAGCCGTCCGCGGCTGAGTTCTGTTTCCGTACCGGGTCAGCGTGCGACCGCCACAGCCCGCAGCCGGATCTCGGCACGGCGTTCCGCTGCCGCGTCCTGCTCCGACTTGGCCTGCTCGAGTGCCCGCTCGGCCCGCTCGACGTCGATCTCGTAGCTCAGCTCGGCCACCTCGGCGAGGAGCGACAGCTTGTTGTCGGCGAACGAGATGAAACCGCCGTGCGCCGCGGCGATGACCGTGCCGTCGCCGCTCTCCCCGGTGGTGCGGATGGTGACCGGGCCCGACTCCAGCACACCCAGCAGCGGCTGGTGGCCGGGCATGACGCCGATCTCACCCGTGGAGGTGCGCGCGACGACCAGGCTGGCCGTACCGGACCAGACCTTGCGGTCGGCGGCAACCAACTCGACGTGCAGCTCAGCCACAGTGGCTCCTTGGAACTGGGGTTTTCACAGGATAGTGGGTGTGTGCGGTGAGGGGCGGGGCAACCCGCCCCTCACCACCGAAGCACGGGTGTCAGTTGACGCCCAGCTCCTTGGCCTTGGCCTTGAGGTCGTCCAGGCCACCGCACATGAAGAACGCCTGCTCGGGGAAGTGGTCGTAGTCGCCGTCGGCGATCGCGTTGAACGCGGCGATCGACTCGTCCAGCGGCACGTCCGATCCGTCGAGACCGGTGAACTGCTTCGCCGCGTGGGTGTTCTGCGACAGGAAGCGCTCGATGCGACGGGCGCGGTGGACGGTGAGCTTGTCCTCCTCGCCCAGCTCGTCGATACCGAGAATGGCGATGATGTCCTGGAGGTCCTTGTACTTCTGCAGGATCCCCTTGACGCGCGAGGCGCAGTCGTAGTGCTCCTGCGAGATGTAACGCGGGTCCAGAATCCGGGACGTCGAGTCCAGCGGGTCGACCGCCGGGTAGATGCCCTTCTCGGAGATCGGACGGGACAGCACCGTGGTGGCGTCCAGGTGGGCGAAGGTGGTCGCCGGGGCCGGGTCGGTCAGGTCGTCCGCGGGCACGTAGATCGCCTGCATGGAGGTGATCGAGTGACCACGGGTCGAGGTGATGCGCTCCTGGAGCACACCCATCTCGTCGGCCAGGTTCGGCTGGTAACCCACCGCGGAGGGCATCCGGCCGAGCAGCGTGGAGACCTCGGAGCCGGCCTGGGTGAAGCGGAAGATGTTGTCGATGAAGAACAGCACGTCCTGCTTCTGCACATCGCGGAAGTACTCCGCCATGGTCAGACCCGCGAGCGCGACCCGGAGACGGGTGCCCGGGGGCTCGTCCATCTGACCGAAGACGAGCGCGGTCTGCGGGAGAACGCCGGACTCGGCCATCTCCTCGATGAGGTCGTTGCCCTCACGGGTGCGCTCGCCGACACCGGCGAACACGGAAACGCCCTCGTGCAGCTTCGCCACACGCATGATCATTTCCTGGATGAGCACGGTCTTGCCGACGCCCGCGCCGCCGAAGAGGCCGATCTTGCCGCCCTTGACGTACGGGGTCAGCAGGTCGACGACCTTCAGGCCGGTCTCGAACATCTCGGTCTTGGACTCGAGCTGGTCGAAGGCCGGAGCCTTGCGGTGGATCGGCCAGCGCTCGGTGACCTCGGACTCGGCCTCCGGCTCGTTCAGGATCTTGCCGAGGGTGTTGAACACGCGGCCCTTGGTGACGTCACCGACGGGCACCGTGATGCCCTCGCCGGTGTCGGTCACCGCGGCCTGGCGGACCAGGCCGTCGGTGGGCTCCATGGAGATGGCGCGCACCACACCTTCACCCAGGTGCTGTGCGACCTCCAGGGTGAGGGTCTTGGTGCCGCTGCCCTTGGCGAAGTCCAGGACCTCGACGGTCAGGGCGTTGTAGATCTCGGGCATCGCGTCGACGGGGAACTCCACGTCGACGACCGGGCCGATGACCCGCGCGACGCGGCCGGTTGCCGCGCCGGACGCGGGGGCCGTCTCAACAGTGGTGGTCATAGTTATCGGTCACTCCCCGCAGAGGCGTCGGCCAGCGCGCTGGCACCACCGACGATCTCGCTGATTTCCTGGGTGATGTCGGCCTGACGGGCCGCGTTGGCAAGCCGCGTGAGCGACTTGATGAGGTCTTCGGCGTTGTCTGTCGCCGACTTCATCGCACGCCGGCGCGCAGCGTGCTCGGAGGCGGCGGCCTGCAACAGCGCGTTGTAGACCCGGCTCTCGACGTACCGCGGCAGCAGCGCGTCGAGGACCTCCTCGGCCGACGGCTCGAAGTCGTACAGCGCGTGGACGCGGTTGCCGTTGATGACCTCGGCCGACTCCTCCGCGCTCTTCTCGAACGTCAGCGGCAGCATCCGGCGCTCGACCGGGTTCTGCGTCATCATCGAGACGAACTCGGTGAAGACGATGTGCAGCTCGTCGACGCCGCCCGCAGCGGTGTCCCGCTCCAGCGCCTCGATGAGCGGAGCCGCCACGGCCTTCGCGTCCGCGTAGGTCGGGCTGTCCGTGAAGCCGGTCCAGGACTGCTCGACCTGGCGCTCACGGAAGTTGTAGTACGCCAGACCCTTACGGCCCACGATGAACGTGGAGACGTCCTTGCGCTCGTTCCGCAGCTGCGTCGTGAGGTGCTCCGCAGCCTTGATCGCGTTGCTGGAGTAACCGCCGGCCAGACCGCGGTCGCTCGTGATGAGCAGTACCGCGGCCCGGGTGGGGTTCTCCACCTCGGTGGTCAGAGGGTGCTTGACGTCCGCCGCCCCGTGCGCCACCGCGGTGACCGCGGCGGTGAGTTCCTCGGCGTACGGACCGGAGGCCGCCACCTTGCGCTGCGCCTTGACGATGCGCGAGGCGGCGATCATCTCCATCGCCTTGGTGATCTTCTTGGTCGCAGTGACGGACTTGATCCGCCGCTTGTAGACCCGGAGCTGGGCACCCATGCTCAGCCCTCGCCCAGGAGCTTGCCGTCCGCGGTCTCGAACTGCTGCTTGAAGCCGTTGACCAGCTCGCCGAGCTTCTGCAGCGTGTCGTCGGACATCTTGCCGCCGTCACGGATCGACGTCATGAGGTCCTTGTGCTCGCGGTGCAGGAAGTCCAGCAGCTCACGCTCGAACCGGCGGATGTCCACCACGGGCACGTCGTCCATGAGGCCGGTGCTGCCGGCCCAGATGGAGACGACCTGGTCCTCGGTCGGGTACGGGGCGTACTGCGACTGCTTGAGCAGCTCGACCATGCGCTGACCGCGCTCCAGCGACGACTTCGACGCGGCGTCCAGGTCGGAACCGAAGGCGGCGAACGCCTCCAGCTCACGGAACTGGGCCAGGTCGACACGGAGCCGGCCGGAGACCTGCTTCATCGCCTTGTGCTGGGCGGAGCCACCGACTCGGGAGACCGAGATACCGACGTTCAGCGCCGGGCGCTGGCCCGCGTTGAACAGGTCGGACTCCAGGAAGCACTGGCCGTCGGTGATGGAGATGACGTTGGTCGGAATGAACGCCGACACGTCGTTGGCCTTGGTCTCGACGATCGGCAGACCCGTCATCGAACCGGAGCCCATCTCCTCGGACAGCTTCGCGCAGCGCTCGAGCAGCCGGGAGTGCAGGTAGAAGACGTCACCCGGGTAGGCCTCGCGGCCCGGCGGGCGACGCAGCAGCAGGGAGACGGCGCGGTAGGCGTCGGCCTGCTTCGACAGGTCGTCGAAGATGATCAGGACGTGCTTGCCCTGGTACATCCAGTGCTGGCCGATGGCCGAGCCGGTGTAGGGCGCCAGGTACTTGAAGCCCGCCGGGTCGGACGCCGGGGCGGCGACGATGGTGGTGTACTCCAGCGCGCCGGCCTCCTCCAGGGCACCGCGCACGGACGCGATGGTGGAGCCCTTCTGGCCGATGGCGACGTAGATGCAGCGCACCTGCTTGTTCACGTCACCCGAGCGCCAGTTGTCGCGCTGGTTGATGATCGTGTCGACCGCGAGCGCGGTCTTGCCCGTCTGCCGGTCGCCGATGACCAGCTGGCGCTGGCCGCGGCCGATCGGGGTCATGGCGTCGACGGCCTTGTAGCCCGTCTCCATCGGCTCGTGCACCGACTTGCGGTCCATGACCGTGGGGGCCTGCAGCTCGAGGGCACGGCGACCCTCGGTGCTGATGTCGCCGAGGCCGTCGACCGGGTTTCCCAGCGGGTCGACGACACGGCCGAGGTAGCCCTCGCCGACCGCGACGGACAGGACCTCACCGGTGCGCTGCACCGGCTGGCCCTCCTCGACGCCGCTGAACTCGCCGAGAACGACCGCGCCGATCTCCCGCTCCTCGAGGTTGAGGGCGAGACCGAGGCTTCCGTCCTCGAACTTCAGCAGTTCGTTGGCCATGACCGAGGGAAGGCCCTCGATCTTGGCGATGCCGTCGCCGGCAGCGCTGACCGTCCCGACCTCGTCGCGCGAGGCCGCGTCCGGCGTGTACGACTGGACAAAGTTCTCCAGCGCGTCCCGGATCTCATCCGGCCGGATCGTGAGCTCCGCCATCTGGGTTCCCTGCTCTCCTTGTTGGGCCCGTAAGTGTCTGCTACGGCCCAACTCGGGCCGCTATGTACTGCTTGTTGAGTTGGTGGGACCGGCGTCAGCCGGCCATCCGCCGCTCGACCTCTTCCAGACGGTCGCCGACGGTGCCGTTGATGACCTCGTCACCGATGCGCACCGTGATCCCGCCGAGGACCGTGGGGTCCACGTCCAGGTTCAGGTGCACCTGCCGGCCGTACAGCCTGGTCAGCGCGGCGCCGAGGCGCTCCCGCTGCCCATCGCTGAGCGGGACCGCGGAGGTGACCACGGCCACCGAGCGGTTCCGGCGCTCCGCCGCGAGCCGGGAGAGGGCGTCGAGCCCGCTCTCCAGGCTACGGCCTCGTGGCTGACCGACGAGTCGGGTGACCAGTCGCTCGGTCGCGGGCCGGGCCCGGCCGCCGAGCAGGCGCCCCAGCAGCTCGCGCTGCGCGGACTTGTAGGCCGGCTCACCGATCTTGCCGGTGAGGGCGGCCCGCAGCTCGGTCGAGGAGGCGACGATCCGGCTGAACCGGAAGATCTCGTCCTCGACGTCGTCCAGGGTGCCGTTCCGCTCGGCGGCGATCAGGTCGGCGTGGTCGGCCAGCTCCTCGATCGCGTCGACGAGGTCGCGCGAACGCGACCAGCGGGCCCGGGCCATACCGGCCACCAGGTCGACGGTCTCGCCGTCGACCTGGGCGGTGAGTACCCGGCCCACCAGCGCGGCCTTGGCGTCGCCGGACTGCGCCGGGTCGGTCAGGACCCGACGCAGCGACACCTCACGGTCGAGCAGAGCGGTGATGGCGGCCAGCTCGTCGGCGAGCTTCACCGCGTCCACGGACGTGTTGTCCGTGAGCGCGTCGAGTCGCTCCCGAGCGGCAGCCAGTGCGTCGCGGCTCGCTCCGTTCATCGGGCGGCCTCGGCGTTCGTCGCGGTGCTCTCGAGCTCGTCGAGGAACCGGTCGATGACGCGGCTCTGCCGGGCGTGGTCCTCAAGGGACTCGCCGACGAGCCGGCCCGCCAGGTCGGTGGCCAGCTTGCCGACGTCCTGGCGCAGAGCCAGCGACGCCTGCTTGCGGTCGGCCTCGATCTGGGTGTGACCGGCGGCGACGATCTCCTCACGCTGCCGCTGGCCTTCCGCACGCATCTCGGCGATGAGCGCGGCGCCCTGCTCCTGCGCCTCCTGGCGCAGTCGCGCGGCCTCGTGCCGGGCGTCCTTCAGCTGCTCGCGGTACTCCTCGAGCGTCTGCTGGGCCTCGGCCTGGAGCGCCTCGGCGTTCTCGATGCCGCCCTCGATCTTCGCGTGACGCTCTTCCAGTGCCTTGTTGATGGCGGGGAGGAGCTTCTTGGCGAAGACGAAGAAGACGATGCCGAAGGCAAGCAGGCCGATGACGACCTCAGGCCACACGGGGAACAGCGGTGACTGCGGTTCCTCAGCTGCCAGGTACATCATGGGGGACCTTTCGTCGATCCGGCTTAAGAACGGACCGTCAGAGGATGAACGGGACGACGAAGCCGATCAGGGCCAGGGCCTCGACGACGGCGAAGCCGAGCAGCATGTTCTGCCGGATCAGGCCGGCGGCCTCGGGCTGGCGGGCGATCGCCTGCACGCCGTTACCGAAGATGATGCCGACGCCGATACCGGGGCCGATCGCGGCCAGGCCGTAGCCGACGGTGCCGATGTTGCCTTCTACGGCCGCGAGGGTCTCGAGAGCAGACATTCCGTGGTTCCTTCTCTTGGTGGGCCGGTGGGTGGTTGGTCCACCGGACGTGTTGGGGGTCGAGCCGGAGTGAAGTGGCTTGGGTCTCTCAGTGGGCTTCTTCGAGCGCCTGGGAGATGTAGGTGGCGGTCAGCACGGTGAAGACGTACGCCTGCAGCGCCTGGATGAACAGCTCGAAGACCGTGAGCACGATGGTCATGGCGAACGAGGCGGTGGCGTAGACGGTGCCGAGCACGGTGCCGAGCATGTACCAGGTCGCGATCGTGAAGATCAGGATCAGCGTGTGACCGGCGAACATGTTGGCGAAGAGACGCACGGCCAGCGTGAAGGGCCGTACGAAGATGTTCGAGACGAACTCGATCGGCGTCAGGATGACGTAGATCGGCTTGGGCAGCCCGCTGGGCACACAGAGGTTGCGGAGGCCGCCGACGAAGCCGTTCGTCCGGAAGGTCACCGTCATGTAGGTGACCCACACCACCAGCGCGAGCGCCGCCGGGTAGGCGATGACGGAGGTGACCGGGAACTGGGCCAGCGGGATGATCGCCCAGAGGTTCATCATCCAGACGAAGAAGAAGAGCGACACCAGCAGCGGGACGAAGGGCTCGCCCTTCTTGCCCATCACCTCGCGGGCGATGCCCTTGCGCACGAAGTCGTAGAGGATCTCGGCGACCATCTGCAGCTTGCCGGGCACGACCTTCGGCTTGGAGAAGGCCGCCCAGAAGAAGCCGATGATGAGGGCCGTGCCGAGGATCGCCAGCAGCATCGGCTTGTTGAACTCGAGCGGACCCACGGTGAGGATCGGATCGAAGAGGAACGACCACACACTGGGTGTCACGGTACTGAAGCCGCACCCCTGAAAGAGGTGGCAGTCGGTCTCGAAGGCGAGCAACTGGTCACTACTCACCGCGAGCTCCTTCGGTATGACGCATAGGTACGGCTACCTCGATGTGTCGGCGTGGCGCGAGGCCACTGAGCGGCACTGGACTGGGTATCGCGGGAGAGGGGACGGCCGCCTCAGTGGCAGGACGACCCGCAGGAAGGCGGATAGGACGCGCCGCTGTCCCGCACAGCACACGCTCCGTTGCTCGCCACACTCTCGGCGTCGGACGATAGCAGTCCGGCGAGGGGGTCTTTATGTCGCCCCTACTGTCGGAACACGCGTGCGGGGCGCTCATGCGCGCGGCTCCGCGTCGGTGTCGGTCGGGGCGTTGTCGGTCTCGACATACAGGGTCTTCACCCGGGTGTGCGACCAGGCCTGACCCGCGAGCCAGACGAGGAGGCAGCCGAGCATCGTGAACCCGAACACCCGCCCGTCCATGAAGGTGGCGTCCCGGAAGAGCCGCAGCAGGACGAGCAGGATCAGGATCTGGGTGGTGTAGACGAGAACACCGGCGCCCATGAACATCTCGGGCCAGCGCTCACCGATCACACTCAGCCAGTACAGACCGGCACCGAAGAAGGCGAGGACCAGCACCGTGCCGAGCGCGGCACCGATCGCACCCTCGACACCGGCCGCGACCACACCCACAGCGATGCCGATGAGACCGGCGCCCGCCGTGGGGATCGCGGCGCCGCGGAGGATCCGGGCGTCGTTCGACTGCATGAATGCTGCTCCAGCACAGGGGACAGAAGGTCGGAAAGAACTCGTGGTGAGCCTAAACGCCGGCCGCGTGACCACGCTGGGCGGGGACCGTCACAGTGCGGTCCCCCGACTCCCTCGCCGGTTCTCGTGAACGGTATCACAAACTATTTGATGAGGTCTTTACCTACATCGTGTGCGTGAGATCACACGTTCGGGCTAACGACGCGCGTCATTCGGCTCACTCCGCGCGACCGGATCACGACCGGCTGTCGATCTTCTTCCGCTCGTGGAGGCTCTCCCGGTCACCCACCGCGGTGGAGCCGTTGAGGCCGGCGGCACGGGCCTGTTCGACGAGTTCCGGGGACGGCTCCTCGGGACGCCTGCGGTAGCGGGGCGGCACGACGCGCTGGGCCCAGCGCGGTGCTCGCGGGGTGAAGCGCGGCAGCAGGAGCACCACCAGGCCGACGGCGCTGAGCAGCACCACGACCAGCACGATGATCTGGCTGGCCCCCGGCACCGAGAAGGCGACGGCGCCGAAGGCGATCAGCGCCGACCAGAAGTACATGATCAGCACGGCACGGCTGTGCGAGTGGCCGATCTCCAGCAGCCGGTGGTGCAGGTGGCCGCGGTCGGCGGCGAACGGGGACTGGCCGTTCCAGGTGCGGCGCACGATGGCGAGCACCAGGTCCGCCAGCGGCACGGCGAGGATCGTCAGCGGCAGCAGCAGCGGCATGTAGACCGGCACCATCGAGTACACGCCGGAACGGATGGAGCCCTCGGCGTCGGTGATGCGGTCCGGGTCGACCTGGCCGGTGATGGACACCGCGCCGGCGGCCAGCACCAGGCCGATGAGCATCGAGCCGGAGTCGCCCATGAAGATCCGGGCGGGGTGCATGTTGTGCGGCAGGAAGCCCAGGCACATGCCGATCAGGATGGCGGCGAACAGGGTGGCCGGTGCCGCCCCTTCCACGCCGTGGCCGAACCACATGCGGTACGCGTACATGAAGAACGCGATCGCCGCGAGGCACACCATGCCGGCCGCGAGACCGTCCAGGCCGTCGACGAAGTTGACGGCGTTGATGGTGACGACAACGAGGGCCACGGTCAGCAGGGTGCCCTGGACGGGCGTCACGGCGACGTTGCCGACGGAGGGGACGGGCAGCCAGAGGATGGTGAGGCCCTGCCACACCATCACGCCGGCGGCGATCATCTGACCGCCGAGCTTGACCAGGGCGTCCACGCCCCACTTGTCGTCCAGGACCCCCAGCAGCCAGATGATGCCGGCGCCGGCCAGCAGCGCCCGGGGTTCGTCGGAAAGCGTGAACACCTCGCCGATGTTGTCGAGTTGCGAGGCCACCAGCAGGCCGGCGCACAACCCGCCGAACATCGCGATGCCGCCGAGTCGCGGTGTCGGCTCCCGGTGCACGTCACGGGCCCGCACCGGGGGCATGGCGCCCGCGGCGATGGCGAACTTCCGTACCGGCCCGGTCAGCAGGTAGGTGACCGCGGCCGTGACGCACAACGTCAGGAGATACTCACGCACGGGCTCCCCAGGGATCTCTCAGGTATCTGTCGCCACCCTAGGACACCGGCGGGTGGTGGGCCGGTCTGCGAAGCCTACGCCGGGGCCGGCACGCCGGTGAGCGCGGTCACCACGGGGTCGAGGGCGTCGCTGATCTCCTCGCCGACGCTGCGGAAGTAGGTGATGGGCGCCCCGTACGGGTCGTAGACCTCGTCGGCCTCGGCGGTGGGGGCCAGCAGCCGGCCGCGCAGTGCGGGGGCGGCCTGCACCAGGGCGCGGGCGCGGTCGGCCACGCCCCCGACGGACTCCGGGGCGGGCAGCGTCGCCGGGTCTATGGCGCGCACCAGCCGGGTGAACTCCTTGAGGGTGAAGGTGCGCAGGCCGGCGGAGTGCCCCATGGAGATGACCTGGGCCCGGTGGTCGCGGGTGGCGGTCAGCACCAGGTCGGCCCGGATGACGTGCTCGTCGAGCAGTTCGCGCCCGGTGAAGCCGGACGGGTCCGCGCCGTAGTCGGCGAGCACCGTCGCGGCGTGCTCCTCCATCGGCGCACCCTCGTGGCCCCAGGTGCCGGCGCTCTCGACGAGCAGGCCGCCGGCGAGCGGGCCGTCGAGTCGGGCCGCGAGGGCATGGCGGGTCAGCCGCTCGGTGATCGGCGAGCGGCAGACGTTGCCGGTGGAGACGTGGAGGATCCGGAAGCGGGAGTGAGCCGGTATGCCACGCCTTTCGGGCGTGGTCAACTCCCCTCCCTCAAGTCGGGTACCACCTTGCGCAGTTCCTCCGCGCTGATGGCGCCCGCGCGCAGCAGCACCGGCACCTCCCCGGTGACGTCGACGATCGACGACGGCACGGTGTCGGGTGTCGGTCCGCCGTCGAGGTAGACGGCGACGGAGTCACCGAGCATGCCCTGGGCGCTGTCGCAGGTCTGCGGCGCGGGCTGGCCGGTCAGGTTGGCGGAGGACACCGCCATCGGGCCGACCTCGGTCAGCAGTTCGATGGCGACCGGGTGCAGCGGCATGCGGACCGCCACGGTGTCGCCGGTCTCGCCGAGGTCCCACGTGAGGGACGGCTGCTGGCGGGCGACGAGGGTGAGCGCGCCGGGCCAGAAGGCGTCGACGAGTTCCCAGGCCGACTCGGAGAAGCCGGTGACGATGCCGTGCAGGGTGTTCGGGGTGCCGACCAGCACCGGGGAGGGCATGCCCCGGCCCCGGCCCTTGGCGGCGAGCAGGTCGTTGACCGCCTCGGGGCTGAAGGCGTCGGCACCGATGCCGTAGACCGTGTCGGTGGGGAGCACTACCAGCTCCCCGCGGCGTACTGCCGAAGCGGCTTCACGCAGACCGGTCTGGCGATCGGTTGCCTCGGAGCAGTCGTAGCGCCGTGCCATTTACGGCACCTCCCTGCGGGCTGTGGCGAATCGGGGACGGTTGTTGAGATCGGGGTGGTCCGCGGCGTCCGCCCAGCCGCGGTCCTCGGCGAAGATCCAGGGCACCTGCCCGCCCTGGGTGTCCGCGTGCTCGACGACGACCACTCCGCCGGGGCGGAGCAGCCGGTGGGCGGTGCGTTCCAGCCCGCGGATGAAGTCCAAGCCGTCCTCGCCGGAGAACAATGCCAGTTCCGGATCGTGGTCGCGGGCCTCAGGAGCGACATACTCCCACTCGGTCAGCGGGATGTACGGCGGATTGGAGATGACCAGGTCGACCTGCCCGTCGAGTTCGGGGAAGGCGGTGAGCGCGTCGCCGTGCCGCAGGCTGACCCGGGAGCCCGCGGTGTTCTTGCGGGCCCACGTCAGGGCGCCCTCGTCCAACTCCACGGCGTGCACGCGGGAGCGGGGCACCTCCTGGGCGAGCGCGAGCGCGATCGCGCCGGACCCGGTGCACAGGTCGACGATGAGCGGCTCGGCGACGTCCATCGCCCGTACCGCGTCTATCGCCCAGCCGACGACCGACTCGGTCTCCGGACGAGGCACGAACACGCCTTTGCCGACCTGGAGTTCAAGGTAGCGGAAGAAGGCGCGCCCGGTGATGTGCTGGAGTGGCTCGCGGGCCTCGCGCCGGGCGATGGCCTCCCAGTAGCGGGCGTCGAAGTCCGGGTCGGCGACGCGGTGCAGCTCGCCGCGCCGGACGCCGTGCACGTAGGCGGCCAGTTCCTCGGCGTCGAACCGCGGCGAGGGCACCCCCGCGTCGGCCAGCCGCTGGGTGGCTTGCGCCACCTCGGCCAGGAGAACGTTCATGGTCTTCTTTGTCACCCGTCCCCTTGTGTGCGCTTACTGGGCCGCGGCCAGTTTGGCGGCGGAGTCGGCGTCCACGCAGGCCTGGATCACCGGATCGAGTTCACCGTCGAGCACCTGGTCGAGGTTGTACGCCTTGAAGCCGACGCGGTGGTCGGAGATCCGGTTCTCCGGATAGTTGTAGGTGCGCACCCGCTCGGACCGGTCGACGGTCCGCACCTGGCTGCGGCGGGCGTCGGACGCCTCCCGCTCGGCCTCCTCCTGGGCGGCGGCCAGCAGCCGGGCCCGCAGGATGCGCAGCGCCTGCTCCTTGTTCTGGAGCTGGCTCTTCTCGTTCTGGCAGGAGACGACGATGCCGCTGGGCAGGTGCGTGATGCGCACCGCCGAGTCGGTGGTGTTGACCGACTGGCCGCCGGGCCCGGAGGAACGGTAGACGTCGATGCGAAGGTCACCCGCGTTCACCTCGACGTCGACGTCCTCCGCCTCGGGCAGCACCAGCACGCCGGCGGCCGAGGTGTGGATGCGGCCCTGCGACTCGGTGGCCGGCACCCGCTGCACGCGGTGCACGCCGCCCTCGTACTTGAGGCGGGCCCACACGCCGAGGCCGGGCTCGGTCTGGCCGCGGGTCTTCACGGCGACCTGGACGTCCTTGTAGCCGCCGAGGTCGGACTCGTTGGACTCGATGATCTCGGACTTCCAGCCGCGCCGCTCGGCGTAGCGGAGGTACATGCGCAGCAGGTCCCCGGCGAAGAGCGCGGACTCGTCGCCGCCCTCCCCCGCCTTGATCTCCAGGATGACGTCCTTGTCGTCGCTGGGGTCCCGGGGTACGAGCAGCAGCCGCAGCCGTTCGGTGACGTCCTCGCGGCGGCTTTCGAGGTCCTTGACCTCGGCGATGAAGTCCGGGTCGTCGGCGGCCAGCTCGCGGGCCGTCTCGATGTCGTCGGAGTAGCGCTTCCACTCGCGGTAGGCGGCGAGGATGGGGGTCAGCTCGGCGTACCGCTTGTTGAGCGACCTCGCCCGTCCCTGGTTCGCGTGGACGGAGGGGTCGGCGAGCTGCTTCTCGAGGTCGGCGTGCTCGCCGATCAGTTCCTCGACCGCCTCGAACATCGGGTGTCCTCACTGGGAAGAAGGGGGGATGTACCGCTGTCGGTGGGACGCGGCGTGCGTGCCGCCACCGGGGACGACAAAACGCCGGTCCCGTACCGCCGCCTCGGGCGGTACGGGGACCGGCGCTGTGGGTCGCTACTTCTTCTCGGCCTTCTTGCCGAAGCGGGCCTCGAAGCGGGCCACGCGGCCACCGGTGTCGAGGATCTTCTGCTTGCCGGTGTAGAAGGGGTGGCACGCCGAGCACACGTCGGCGCGGATGGCGCCTTCCTTGACGGTGCTGCGGGTCGTGAACTCCGCGCCGCAGGTGCAGCTGACCTGGGTCTCGGTGTACTCGGGGTGGATGTCGCGCTTCAAGGTGTCTCCTAGGTTCGGGAGGGTGCCGGGTCGTCGCGCGGATTACGGGACGTGAACCGGGACCGACGGACCAGTCTGCCACTTCTGGCCGCACCTCCCAAAACGAGGAGGAGCCGCCGGGTATTCCCGCCCGCGGCCGGAGCGTCCCGGGGCGGGCGGAAGGCACCGGGACGGTTGATGACCGGGCGGGCCGGCGGCCCGGTTCAGCGCAGCACGTCCCCGGCTTCGGTCCGGTCCGCGCTGACGCCCCTGAGTGTGGCGGCGAGGGAGGCCAGCGCGTTGACCGACGCCAGTTCGGAGTCGGTGGTGAGCGCGGACGTGCCGGTGTCGGCGAGGCGGAGGAGCTTGCCGGGGTCGCCCAGTGCGTCGACGTCCCTGGTCTGCTCGACCAGGGCCTTGACGAACGCCTGCTGCACCTGGATGCGGCCCAGGTCGCTGCCGTCGCCGACGCCCTTGCGGGTGCGGACCAGGCCGAGGGCCTGCTCCCCGCCGAGGGTGTGGGTGCCGGCCTCCAGGTCGAGGCGGCTGCCGCGGTCGTGGATCGCCTCGCCGATGGTTACCTGAACGCCGCCGAGGGTGTCGATGAGCTTCTTGAAGCCGGTGAAGTCGACCTCGACGTAGTGGTCCATCCGGATGTCCGTCATCGCTTCGACGGTTCTCACCGCGCAGGCGGGGCCGCCGAGCGCGTAGGACTCGTTGAACATCGCCCGTTCCGCCGCCGGCACGGCCGTGCCGTCCGCACCGCCGCACCGCGGCCGCTCCACCAGGGTGTCGCGCGGGATGGACACGACGTCGGCACTGCGGTGGTCCTCGGCTATGTGCACGATCATCGCCGTGTCGGCGCGTGCGGAGCCCTCGTCGGTGCCGTAGGCGGCGTTCCGGCCGTCGCGTGAGTCGGAGCCGAGGACCAGCAGGTCCAGGGAGCCGCCGGGCGGTTCGGCCGGCCGGTCGCCGTCGAGTGCGGCGTTGATGTCGACGCCGGAGAGGTTGCCGTTGAGCTTGGAGTAGACGAACGCGCCGCCGCCCGCGCCGAGCGTGAGGACCGCCGCTGTGGACCAGGCGGTGACGCGCAGGGCCCGCTGGCGCCGGCTGGGCCGCCTGCGG
>NZ_BAAHCA010000043.1:0-15612 GCF_054776295.1 Streptomyces sparsus | reverse complement strand
GAGAGTTCGGAGCCGGGAGCCGCCGGGCTGAGCAGGGCGGGTGACGCCTCAGGCGTCGTCGTCCCCGGTCGGCTGCCCGGCGCCGGAGTGCCGTGCCGGAGCCTCGGGCAGCGACGTCATGCGCGGCAGCAGCTGCGCGGCGAGCAGCGTCGAGAGCGCCGAGGTGTCACCGCTGCCGCCGTCGGTGCGTACGACCACCGGCTGCGGTGCCTTCGACGCCAGTTCCGCACCCACTTCGAGGCGGCGGCGGGCCAGCTCGTACTGGAGCACCGCGCGGTTGTCGCGGTACGCCTTGGCGAGAGCGCGCTGGGCACGGGCCTCGTTCTCGGCGGAGATCAGGCCGCTGCGACCACGGGTCTCGATCTCGAAACGGACCCGCTGGGCGTTGGTCTCCTGCTCCTCCAGCAGCTGGGCGACCTGTTCGCGGGCGTTGTTGAGCGCGGCCCTCACCTCGACGATGCGCGCGTCGCGCACCTTCTTGGCCCGCTCGATGTCCATGCCGAGGCTGTCGATACGGCGCTTGCGGGTCAGCCCCCACTCCTGCTCGTACGCCGTGCGCTCCTTGGCGACCCGCTCCCTGGTCGCCAGGTGCTGCTGGTACTGCGTCGGCAACTGGACGTCCGGGATGTTGGAGCCGGTGATGCGCACGCCGTAGCGCTCCAGCTGCCGGTTGAGCAGCTCCTGCATGTCGGCCACGTCCGAGCCGCGCAGGTCGTACGCCCGCTCGGTGCGCATCTTGCGGGCGCGCTGGCGGATGGCGTCCTGGACGGCACTGGACAGGACCAGGTCGAAGTTGCCCGCGCCGATCGTGCGAACGAACCGGACCGCGTCCGTGATGCGGAACTTCAGGAAGAACTCGATCGAACGCAGCGGGACGTTCTCCTGCGTCGGGCAGGCCATCACCGGGGCGGAGTACGGGATCTCGGTGGCCGTGTCGACCACGAAGTCCACCCTCGACCAGGGGTGCCAGAGGTAGTGGCGGCCGGCGTCCAGGGTGCGGGTGACCGCGCCGTAGCGGGTCAGGACACCGTTGGTGCCCTGCTCGATCTCGACGATCGAGGAGCGCCACCACCACAGCGCGCCGATGATCAGGAGCAGAGCCCCGGCCGCGTAGGCGAGCCCGGCGAGTGTGCCGTAGGCGAGGTCCGCCGCGCCGTCGGAGTCCGCCCCGCGCAGCGACAGCATCATGCCCGTGAGCAGCGCGAACAGGCCGAGCCACAGGGGCAGCATCCACCACAGCCTGCGTCGGTGGCGGGGGATGATGACCGGGATCAGCGTGCCGGCCTCGCCGCCGCGCAGCAACTGGGCGATGTCGCTCCAGGGCGCGACCGCTTCGGAGATGACCGACCTGCGGTTCGAACGTGCGGTACTCACTGACCGGCCTCCTCGGAGAAGTCGGGAACCTCGGACGCCTTCGCCTGCTCGGCGGTCTCCTGGCGGGTCGAGGCACCCGTCGGCGCTCCCCCGTCGGCCGACGGCACGGTGGGCCGTTCGGCTTCGAGCAGCACCACGATCTCGTCCTCGCGTCCGGCGATACGATCGCCGATCGCGGCGAGCTGCCCGCGCATGGCGGCCATGTCCGCCTCGCTGAACAGCTCCTCACCGCCCCCGCCGACCATCTCCCGGGCCAGCTGGAGGAAGTCGATCCCGGCGGCGCCGTTGTTGTCCGCCGAGCCGCCGATGCGGACGAGGCGCGGCAGGTGGTCGGCGACCTGCTCAAGGGTGTCGAGGATCTGCTGCTGGTAGCGGTACTCCAGGATCTCGGGGGCCTCGGCCGCGGTGACCGCGCGGATGTCGAGGGCCTGTGCCTCCAGCAGTGCAGCGTTGGCCTTCGCCTCGGACTCGGCCTGTACGTAGCGCTGGCGGGCGAGGGCCTGGGCGCGGTTGGTCTCGCGCTCCACGGCGGTGTCCATCTGGGCCTGGTACTGGGCGATGTCGGCGTGGATCGCCGAGAGCGTCTCGTGGCTGGTCGCCAGTTCCTTGCTCAGGTCACCCTCGTCCTGCTCCTTGCGGAGCATCAGCGCGTACTCGTGGGTGTACGCCTCCTTCGCCATCCGCACCATCTCCGGGGCGGCCAGGTCCATCCGGTAGTTGCGGTCGGACGGCTCCGCATGCGTGATGTTGGCGTTGGTCAGCTCGACCGCGGGCCGGAACTGCTGGTTCAGCTGCTCGAGGAGCCGGCCGGTGTCCTCGCCGACCATGTCGTAGATGCCGGCGGCCTCCTGCTCGTAGATGAGGCTGCGGATCGTCTCGCTCACCGCGTTGCTCAGCTTCTCCTCGAAGCCGCGCACCGCACCGAGCGTGTAGACGAACTCGGTCGCGTCGCTGATCCGGAACTGGATGAACAGGTCGATCGAGGCCTTCACGCCGCCCTTGGTCGGCGCCTCGCGCACCGGCGCGTTGAACGGGTACTCGCGGGTGGTGTTGAGGATGTACGAGACCCGCTTCCACGGGCTGATCAGGATCACCCGGCCGGGGCCGACGACCTTCTCCAGCTTCCCGAAGCGCGTGATCAGCGCCTGGCAGCCGTCCGGGACCATCACCATGCCCTGCCGCCACCACACGAAGGCGACCGCGACCACGGCGATGATCCAGTAGTGCAGCCCGAAGAGCGGGTTGGTCAGCGGGGAGTCGTCCACCGTCGACACGACCGCGGTGCCCACCGCGCCCAGGACGAGCAGCGACAGCACCGGGAGCATGCTCAGGAACGAGCGGCCCTTCGGGAGCACCATCGGGCAGATCGCGTGGACCTGCTCGCCGCCCTCACGCTGCTGCTCGCTCCGGTTGAGCGCCTCGCCGGCCTCGTCGAGGGAGACGGTCTTCTGCGCCATGACCGTGGCGATGGAGCCGCCCTGTTCCCTCGCGGCCGGGAAGTCGGCCGGGTCCATGCCTTCTTCCTCCAGCGCGGACGACTCCTCGTCGCCGTCGTCGCGCCCCTCGCCGGTCTCGCCCCGGCTCTGCGGCCGACCGGTCGACCGCCCCGTGCGCCGCCGGAACTCCTCCTCGGCCACCTGCCGGGGCTCGGCACCGGAGGCCACCGCTGAGGCCACCCTCCGTAGGCTCTGCGCCTTCGCTTGTGCCATCGTTCCCCCTTTTCCTCACTGATCTCGTGCTCGTGTTCGCCGGCCTGGCCCGTGCTACGGGCCGGGTGCCCTGTGCGCTCCTGAACGTGTGCCTGGTTCCAGCCATCCCACACCACAGGGGGCAGAGGGGACAGGACCGACCGGGCGGCTCCGTCGGTCGTGACCATACCGATGAGTACCGCGGTAGCGCCGCTCCGGGCGTCAGGGGCTGCCTCCGCGCCGCGGGGCCGAGCGGAGAGGGGAGGGCCGCCGAACCCGGTCCCCTCCGACGGGGCGGCACTCACGTGGTGAGCAAGTACCGCCGTGGGCAACGTCCTTGGTCCCGACCGACCCGGTCGTCCGGTCGTCCGCCGCGGCGCAGGCCGGTACCCGCGGCGGCCACTCAGGAGCCGACCGGGGCGATCGGTGCGCGGTCGTTCTCTCCCGCGTGTCCTAATCCGTGCCCCCGTGGCCCGAGCTGGGAGGCCGGCGCCGAGTCAGGCGCCCCACAACCAGGAGCCGCCGGCGGCCGAGGAGACGAGCTCGCCCAGGCCGAAGGCGACCGGCACAGGCACCAGCAGGCTCCCGACGTTCGTGGACAGGGGCGTTACCGCCCCACCTGGCCCGGGCCAACGGTCACGGCGCCGCGTCGGGAGGGCCCAGCTGGGCCAGTGCGGTGGCGCTCCGGCTGCCGGGATCTGCGGTGTAGAGCACCAGCCGCAGGCTGGTACCGGGCATGAGCAGGGTTTGACGGTCCAGTTCCAGCTCGCCGAGTTCGGGATGATGCAGGCGTTTGCGCAGTGTCGGCCGAGGGTGCACGTCGTGGCTGCGCCAGCCGGCGACGAAGTCCGGGTTGTGCGCGGCGTACTCGTTGACCAGTTCGCCCAGCGCACGGTCCGCCGGGTGGCGGGCGCCGGCCGCGCGCAGGTGGGCGGCGGAGTGCCGGGCGAAGTCGCCTTCCGCGCCGACGGGTGCCGAGCAGAGGGTGCCGCCCAGCCGGATGGCGAGGCGCACGGTGTTGCGCTCGTGGACGGGTAACTGGGCGAAGTCGGTGATCAACGCGACCGCCGCAGCGTTCCAGGCCACGATGTCTTCCACATCGTTCACCACATAGGCGGGAATCGGCCCGAGCCGATGCAGCAGCCGGCGTGCGTCGGCAGGCACCGGCGCGCGATCGGCGTCCGTACTGGGCGGGATCTGCCCGGTCAGCCGTGCCAGGTGCTCGCGCTCTGTGTCGGTGAGGCGCAGTGCCGTGCCCAGCGCGGACAGCACCTGCGGCGACGGACGCGGCGCGCGGGCCTGCTCCAGTCGCTCGTAGTAGCTCGTGGACACCCCGGCCAGGGCGGCCACCTCTTCCCGCCGCAGCCCGGGGGTGCGGCGGGCACGCAGGCCGGGTGGGTGGACAGCCGTGGCCGGCATCTGGGTCGGGCGCAGCGCCTCCCGTCGACGGCGCAGGAAGTCAGCCAGTTCTGCTCTGCTCACCCGGCCAGGTTGGCACAACGGCACTCGGCTCAGCCACGGACCAGTGGTCCGGGGCTCACTGGTGCGTTCCACGGCACTGCCTCGTGCGCCCACTCTGGGGCGGTCACACCGTCCTGCAGAACGCTGGAGAATCACCGTGTCACCACGCACTTCCGAAGAGATCTTTCGCCGGCTGCTGGAGCTGCTGCTGGCCAAGGACATGGATGCCGTCGCCGATCTGTGGGCGGAGTACGGCACCGCCGAGTTCCCCTTCGCCGAAGGGGCCTCACCGAGGCTGTTGACCGGACGTGAGGCCGTCCGGGGCTATCTGGCCGGCTACCCGGACCTGATGGACGTGCAGGCGATCCCGACCCTCACCGTGCGCCACACGGACCAGCCGGACACCATCGTGGTGGAGTTCGCCGCGCGCGGCCGCACGGTGGCCACCGATGAGCCGTACCAGTTGGACTACATCACGGTGCTCACCACCCACCAGGGCCTGATCACCCGATATAGGGACTACTGGAACCCGCTGGCGGCCGCCTCAGCGGCCGGCACGCTGCCCGAACTACTCGGCTCGCTGCGCTCGCAGGCCACCCGATGACCGGCGTGCTGATCACCGGCGGCACCGGGAAGACGGGAAGCACCCTGGCCGAACTGCTCCGCAAAAGCGGTGTGCCGGTCCGGGTGGCAAGCCGCAACCCACCGGCCGACGCCCCGGACGCGGTTCGGTTCGACTGGAGCGATTCGGCCACCCACCCGGCCGCGTTGCACGGGATGGACCGGGTCTACCTGGTGCCTCCGGTGGACACCACAGATCCGATGCCGCTTGTCGAACCGTTCCTGGCCGAGGCCGAACGACTCGGCGTGCGCCGGGTGGTGCTGCTCGGCTCCGCCATCGTGCTGCCCGGGGCCGCCAGCGCGCTGGGACTGGCCGCGCACGTGCGGGCCCGGCCCGGATGGGTGGTGCTGCGCCCCTCCGGGTTCATGCAGAACTTCTTGGCCCCCCACCCGCTGGGTGAGCGGATCCGGCGACGCGGTGAGATCCGCACCGCCGCCGGAACCGGCCGGGTGGGCTGGATCGACGCTCGAGACATCGCGGCGGTGGCCGCCGTGCTACTGACCGAACCCGACGGCCACCCCGACGACCGGCGTGACTACCTCCTCACCGGGCCGAAGGCGCTGAGTTACCAGGACGCGGCACAGACCATCACCGTCCACACCGGCCGGCCGATCCGGATCGTGCCCGTGGGGGTCGCTGAGCAGGCGGACACCTACCGTGCGTCCGGCATGCCGGACGCCTTCGCGACCGCCCTCGCCGCCGTCGACGCCGGCATCCAAGCCGGCCGGGACGACCAGATCAGCACCGCGGTGCTGGACCTGACCGGCCGCCCGCCCCGCGCCTTCGCCGAGTTCGTCCAGGACCACGCACCCCGGTGGGCGAACGCCGGGACCCCCGAAGACTGACCGACACCTGTGCTGGCCCCGGCGTGAACTCCCTCCCTGGGCCAGCTCGTGCTCGGCCGCCCATCGTGCTCAACCCGCCAGATCAACTGGTAACTCAACAACTGGCGCGCAAAGTCACACCCCGAGGCCCGGGTCCGATCGCATACTGATTGCATAAAACTGTCTAGCTTCGTATAGTCATGCCATCGACGAGGAGGCACCGATGGTGGCGGTACGTGTGGCAGTGGCCGGGGCGAGCGGGTACGCGGGAGGCGAACTCCTGCGTCTGCTGCTCCAGCACCCCGAGGTCGAGATCGGCGCGCTGACCGGCAACTCGAACGCGGGGCAGCCGCTCGGCGCCCTGCAACCGCACCTGGGGCCGCTGGCCGGCCGGGTGCTCCAGCCCACCGAGGTGTCGGTGCTGGCCGGGCACGACGTGGTCTTTCTCGCGCTGCCGCACGGCCAGTCGGCAGCCGTCGCCGAGCAGCTCGGCGACGAGGTGCTGGTGATCGACTGCGGAGCCGACTTCCGGCTGGCCGACTCCGCGGACTGGTCCCGCTACTACGACACCCCGCACGCCGGCACCTGGCCCTACGGCCTGCCCGAGCTGCCCGGGGCGCGCGAGGCGTTGCGCGGTTCGCGCCGGGTGGCGGTCCCCGGGTGCTATCCGACGGCCGTCTCGCTGGCGCTGTTCCCCGCCTACGCGGCGGGGCTGGCGGAGCCCGAGGCCGTGATCGTCGCGGCGTCCGGCACCTCGGGGGCGGGCAAGGCACTGAAGCCGCACCTGCTGGGCAGCGAGGTGATGGGCTCGATGAGCCCGTACGGTGTCGGCGGTGCGCACCGGCACACGCCGGAGATGATCCAGAACCTGTCCGCGGTGGCCGGCGAGCCGGTCAGCGTCTCCTTCACGCCGACGCTCGCGCCGATGCCGCGCGGCATCCTGGCGACGTGCAGCGCGAAGGCCAGGCCCGGGGTGGGCGCTGGGGAACTGCGCGCCGCGTACGGCAAGGCGCTGGACGGGGAACCGTTCGTGCGGCTGCTGCCGGAGGGCAGCTGGCCGTCCACCGGCTCGGTGTACGGCTCGAACGTGGCCCTGCTCCAGGTGGCGCTGGACGAGACCGCCGGCCGCATCGTGGTCATCGCGGCCATCGACAACCTGACGAAGGGCACCGCGGGCGGTGCGGTGCAGAGCATGAACATCGCCTGCGGATTCGCCGAAGGGCTCGGACTGCCCGCGTCGGGGATCGCCCCGTGAGCCCGGCGAGCACCGCAGGTCCGCCGGCGTCCGGGAGCGCGCCGAGCGCGCCGAACGGCCAACCGACGCAGACGTTCGGGCCGCCTCGCGGCGCCGACGCAGAAGCACACGAGGAGACGCAGTGAGCGTGACAGCGGCGAAGGGGTTCACGGCTGCGGGCATCGCAGCCGGGATCAAGGAGAACGGCAATCCGGACCTGGCCCTGGTGGTCAACCGGGGGCCGCGACTGGCCGCGGCGGGTGTGTTCACCTCCAACCGGGTCAAGGCGGCGCCGGTGCTGTGGTCCGAGCAGGTGGTCGGCGGCGGGCAGGTGTCGGCCGTGGTCCTCAACTCCGGCGGGGCCAACGCCTGCACAGGGCCGCTCGGGTTCCAGGACACGCACGCCACCGCGGAGCACGTCGCCGCCGTACTGGGCGGCAGCGCCGCCGAGGTCGCCGTCGCCTCCACCGGGCTGATCGGCATCCGGCTGCCGATGGACAAGCTGCTCCCGGGCGTCGACGAGGCCGCCCGCCGGCTGTCGGAGGACGGTGGCACGGACGCGGCCGTCGCCATCAAGACCACCGACTCCGTACACAAGACCGCCGCGGCCCGCAGGGACGGCTGGACGGTCGGCGGCATGGCCAAGGGCGCCGGAATGCTCGCCCCCGGCCTCGCCACCATGCTGGTGGTGCTCACCACCGACGCCGACGTGCCCGCGGCGGAACTGGACAAGGCGCTGCGGGCCGCGACCCGCACCACCTTCGACCGCATCGACTCCGACGGCTGCATGTCCACCAACGACACCGTGCTGCTGCTCGCGTCCGGTGCGGCGGGGACCACACCCGCGCCCGAGGAGTTCACCGAGGCGGTGCGCGAGGTCTGCGACGACCTCGCCCAGCAGCTGATCAGGGACGCCGAGGGCGCCTCGAAGGACGTGCGCATCGAGGTGGTCGGCGCGGCCAGCGAGGACGACGCCGTCGAGGTCGGCCGGTCCATCGCCCGGAACAACCTGCTCAAGTGCGCGCTGCACGGCGAGGACCCCAACTGGGGCCGGGTGCTGTCCGCCATCGGCACGACCTCCGCGGTCTTCGAACCGGACCGGCTGTCCGTCGCCATCAACGGCGTCTGGGTCTGCCGGGACGGCAGCGTCGGAGAGGACCGAGACCTGGTCGACATGCGCTACCGGGAGGTCCGTATCACCGCCGACCTGGCGGCGGGCGAGGAGTCGGCCGTCATCTGGACGAACGACCTGACCGCCGACTACGTCCACGAGAACAGCGCGTACTCGTCATGACCGCCCGCAAGCACACCGCGCTGCCGAAGGCCCGCACGCTCATCGAGGCACTGCCCTGGCTGACCCGGCACCACGGCAAGACGGTGGTCATCAAGTTCGGCGGCAACGCCATGGTCGACGAGGAACTGAAGGCGGCCTTCGCCCAGGACGTCGTCTTCCTGCGGCACGCCGGGCTGCGCCCGGTGGTGGTGCACGGCGGCGGTCCGCAGATCAGCGCCCAGCTCGACAAGCTCGGCCTGGTCTCCGAGTTCAAGGCGGGCCTGCGCGTCACCACGCCGGAGACGATGGACGTGGTGCGCATGGTCCTTGCCGGGCAGGTGCAGCGCGACCTGGTCGGACTGCTCAACCAGCACGGTCCGTGGGCGGTCGGCATGACCGGCGAGGACGCCCGGACGCTGACGGCGGTCCAGCGGTACGCCGACATCGACGGTGAGCGGGTCGACATCGGCCGGGTCGGCGACATCACCGCGGTCGACACCGGCGCGATCCAGGCGCTGCTGGACGACGGCCGCATCCCCGTCGTCTCGTCCATCGCGCGCAGCGAGGACGGCACCCACGTCTACAACGTCAACGCCGACACCGCGGCGGCCGCGCTCGCCGCCGCGCTGGACGCGGAGACGCTGATGGTGCTCACCGACGTGGAGGGCCTGTACGCGGACTGGCCGAGCAGCGACGACGTGATCAGCCGGCTCACCGTCAGCCAGCTGGAGAAGCTGCTGCCGGACCTGGCCAGCGGCATGGTGCCCAAGATGGAGGGCTGCCTGCACGCGGTCCGCAACGGCGTGCACACCGCCCGCGTGATCGACGGCCGGGTGCAGCACTCCATCCTGCTGGAGATCTTCACCGACGAGGGAATCGGCACCATGGTCGTGCCGGACGAGGGGGAGCCCGCATGAGCAACCGGATCCTGACCCAGCGCTGGCAGGGCGCGCTGATGGACAACTACGGCACGCCGCGGCTGCCGCTGACCCACGGCGAGGGCGCCAGGCTGTGGGACGCCGACGGCAAGGAGTACCTGGACCTGCTCGGCGGCATCGCGGTCAACTCGCTCGGCACCGGGCACCCGGCCGTCGTGCGGGCCGTCTCCGACCAGATCGCGACGCTCGGCCACGTCTCCAACCTGTTCGTCGCCGAGCCCCCGGTGGCGCTGGCCGAGCGGCTGCTCGCCCTCGCCGGGCGGGACGGCGGGGTCTACTTCTGCAACTCAGGGGCCGAGGCCGTCGAAGCGGCGGTGAAGATCGGCCGCCTGACCGGCCGTACCCACATGGTGGCCGCCGCGGGCGGCTTCCACGGCCGGACCATGGGCTCGCTCGCCCTCACCGGTCAGCCCGCCAAGCGTGATCCCTTCCAGCCGCTGCCCGGCGACGTGACTCACGTGCCCTACGGCGACACCGAGGCACTGCGCGCGGCGGTCACCGACCGGACGGCGCTGGTGATGCTGGAGCCCGTGCAGGGGGAGAACGGCGTCGTGGTGCCGCCTGCCGGCTATCTGGCGGCGGCCCGGGAGATCACCACGGCGGCCGGCGCGCTGCTGGCCTTCGACGAGGTGCAGACCGGCATCGGCCGGACCGGCCACTGGTTCGCGCACCAGGCCGAAGGTGTCGAACCCGACCTGGTCACCCTCGCCAAGGGGCTGGGCGCCGGCCTGCCGATCGGCGCCACCATGGCGTTCGGTGACGCGGCACGGCTGCTCTCGCCCGGCCACCACGGTTCCACCTTCGGCGGCAACCCGGTGTCCTGCGCCGCCGCGCTGGCGGTGCTGGACACGATCGAGGGCGACGGGCTGCTGGACCACGTCAAGCGGGTCGGAGGCCGCCTCCGGGACGGGGTGTGGGCGCTCGGCCACCCGCTGATCGACCAGGTCCGCGGCTCGGGCCTGCTGCTGGGTATCGTGCTCACCGAGCCGGTCGCCGCGCAGGTGCAGCAGGCGGCTCAGGAGGCGGGTTTCCTGGTGAACGCGGCAGTGCCGGACGTCGTCCGGCTCGCGCCGCCGCTGATCCTCGGCGAACGGGAGGCGGACTCGTTCGTGCGGGCCCTGCCGGCCGTGCTCGACTCCGCAGACGGAACCCGACGAGCCGGAGAGTGACGATGACCGAGGAGCAGCACGGTGGCCAGGCCGTCCCGCAGACGCGGACGGCCCGGCACCGCCGGATCGTGGACATCCTCAACCGGCTTCCGGTGCGCTCCCAGAGCCAGTTGGCCAAGCTGCTGGCCGACGACGGGCTGACGGTCACCCAGGCGACGCTCTCCCGGGACCTCGACGAACTCGGTGCCGTCAAGATCCGTAACTCCGGGGGGGAGTTGATCTACGCGGTGCCCGGCGAGGGCGGTGACCGCACGCCGAAGGCGCCGATGGGGGAGTCGGCGAGCGAGGCGCGGATGGCCCGGCTCGCCGGCGAACTGCTCATCTCCGCGGAGGCGTCCGCCAATCTGGTGGTGCTGCGCACCCCGCCCGGCGCGGCGCAGTTCTTCGCGTCGGCCGTCGACCAGGCGGAGATTTACGAGATCATCGGCACCCTCGCGGGCGACGACACCCTGCTGCTGATCAGCCGGGCGCCGGACGGCGGGCAGGCGCTCGCCGACCACCTGCTGCGGCTGGCCCAGAAGTCCCGCTGATCGCCGCCGCCCCGCCCGCCCGGTCACGGCGCCAGGACCGGCAGCCGCACCGTCCTGAGAATGTCCGCCACTATCGAGCCGGCGTCGACCGGCAGGAACTCCCCGGCCAGCAGCAGCGCGAGCGGCGGTGCCACCAGCGGGGCGAGGCACGTTGAGACGGTCGTCACCGAGACGGACAGTGCCACGTCGCCGCGCGTCAGGTAGGTGACGACGTCGGACGCGGTCCCGCCCGGCGCGCAGCCCACGAGCACCCCCCCCGGCGGCCAACTGCGCGGGCAGTTTCAGGGCGTGGGCGATCAGCCAGCCCAGTCCGGGCATCACCGCGTACCGGGCCAGCACCGCGACGGCGATCGCCCCCGGCCGCCGCAGCACACCGCGGAAGTCGGGCGGGGTCAGCGTCAGCCCCATGGTGAACATGACGACGCCGAGCAGGTACGGAACGGCGACGCTCCAGCCGTCGAAGGTCGTCGGGGCGGCGAGGCCGACGGCTCCGGCGGTGAGCACCAGGACGGGGGAGAGGGTCACGGCGCGCCGGGCGGCCCGGTCGGCGACGGATGTTCCGGCTTCGTGGTTCTCGGGTTCGGATCGCACCGGCTGAGGGAACGCCGGGACCACCCGCCGCCGCAACACCGCCCCGTCGTCCCGCCGGGTTTCCCAGCGCGCGTCCGGTCGGCTTTCCCGCACGCCGCTCCAGCGCACGCACGCCGCTGGACCCGTGGGCGGGGCCGGCCCCCGTGTCCGGGAGAGATACCCCGCCGGCCTGGACCGCGCCCGTTCTGACCTGCGAGAACACCGGGCGTTGACGAATCATACGGTGGAGTGCATACTTATACCTGTCACCGCATGGATCGTAAGGAGACCCCCGTGACCGAGCGCGTTGTACTTGCCTACTCCGGTGGCCTGGACACCTCCGTCTGCATCGGCTGGATCGCCGAGGAGACCGGAGCCGAGGTCGTCGCCGTCGCCGTGGACGTCGGTCAGGGCGGCGAGGACCTCGATGTGATCCGCAAGCGCGCGCTCGACTGCGGTGCGGTCGAGGCCGAGGTCGCCGACGCCAAGGACGAGTTCGCCGAGGAGTACTGCCTGCCGGCGATCAAGGCGAACGCCCTCTACATGGACCGCTACCCGCTGGTCTCGGCCCTGTCGCGGCCGACCATCGTCAAGCACCTGGTCGCGGCGGCGAAGAAGCACGGCGCCTCCACCGTCGCCCACGGCTGCACCGGCAAGGGCAACGACCAGGTCCGGTTCGAGGCCGGCATCTCCTCCCTCGCCCCCGACCTCACCTGCATCGCCCCGGTCCGGGACTACGCGATGACGCGGGACAAGGCCATCGCCTTCTGCGAGGAGAAGGGCCTGCCGATCGCGACCAGCAAGAAGTCGCCCTACTCCATCGACCAGAACGTCTTCGGGCGGGCCGTGGAGACCGGCTTCCTGGAGGACATCTGGAACGCGCCCATCGAGGACGTCTACGAGTACACCTCCGACCCGGCCCAGCCGCGCGAGGCCGACGAGGTGATCGTCACCTTCGAGCAGGGTGTGCCGGTGGCCGTCGACGGCCGGCCGGTCACGGTCCTCCAGGCCATCCAGCAGCTCAACGAGCGGGCCGGCGCCCAGGGCATCGGCCGGATCGACATGGTCGAGGACCGGCTGGTGGGCATCAAGTCCCGCGAGGTCTACGAGTCGCCGGGCGGCATCGCGCTGATCACCGCGCACCAGGAGCTGGAGAACGTCACCGTCGAGCGTGAACTCGCCCGCTACAAGCGGCAGGTGGAGCAGCGGTGGACCGAGCTGGTCTACGACGGCCTGTGGTTCTCCCCGCTCAAGCGGGCGCTGGACGGCTTCATCAACGAGGCCAACCAGCACGTCAGCGGTGACATCCGGATGACGCTGCACGGCGGCCGGGCGACGGTCACCGGCCGGCGGTCCGAGCAGTCGCTCTACGACTTCAACCTCGCGACCTACGACACCGGGGACACCTTCGACCAGTCGCTGTCGAAGGGATTCATCGAGCTGTTCGGCATGTCGAGCAAGATCGCCGCGAAGCGTGACCTGGCCCAGTAGCCTGCACGCCGGCAGCACTGCCAGACGCTTCACCCGCCTCCTCGCCGCAGTCGTGGCGGGGAGGCACACCCCGGTACGCCGACGAGGAGCACAACAGCGATGAGCAACGGACCGCAGAAGCCGGGCGAAGGCGGCGACGTACGGCTGTGGGGCGGCCGCTTCGCGGACGGCCCGTCCGAGGCCCTGGCCAGGCTGAGCGCCTCCGTGCACTTCGACTGGCGGCTCGCGCCCTACGACATCGCCGGCTCGCGCGCCCACGCCCGGGCGCTGCACACCGCGGGACTGCTGACCGCGGACGAGCTGGAACGCATGCTGGACGGCCTGAACCGGCTGGAGTCGGACGTCGCCGACGGGTCGTTCGTCGGCACCGTCGCGGACGAGGACGTGCACACCGCCCTCGAACGCGGCCTGCTGGAGCGCCTCGGCGCGGACCTGGGCGGCAAGCTGCGTGCCGGCCGCTCCCGCAACGACCAGGTGGCCACGCTCTTCCGCATGTACCTGCGGGACCACGCGCGCATCATCGGCGGCCTGGTCACCGACCTCCAGGAGGCGCTCGTCGCGCTCGCGGAGGCGCACCCGGACGTCGCGATGCCCGGCCGCACCCACCTCCAGCACGCCCAGCCCGTGCTCTTCTCCCACCACGTGCTCGCGCACGTCCAGGCACTCGGCCGGGACGCCGAGCGACTGCGGCAGTGGGACGAGCGCACGGCCGTGTCGCCGTACGGCTCCGGCGCGCTGGCCGGCTCCTCCCTCGGCCTCGACCCGCGGGCGGTCGCGGCGGAGCTCGGCTTCGGGCGCGGCTCCTCGGCGAACTCCATCGACGGCACCGCGGCACGCGACTTCGTCGCGGAGTTCGCCTTCATCACGGCGATGATCGGCGTCGACCTGTCCAAGATCGCCGAAGAGGTGATCATCTGGAACACCCGGGAGTTCTCCTTCGTCACGCTGCACGACGCGTTCTCCACCGGCTCGTCGATCATGCCGCAGAAGAAGAACCCGGACATCGCCGAACTGGCCCGGGGCAAGTCCGGACGGCTGATCGGCAACCTGACGGGGCTGCTGGCCACACTCAAGGCGCTGCCCCTCGCCTACAACCGCGACCTCCAGGAGGACAAGGAGCCGGTCTTCGACTCCTGCGACCAACTGGAGGTGCTGCTCCCGGCGTTCACCGGCATGATGGCCACCCTGACCGTCAACCGCGAGCGCATGGCCGAGGTGGCGCCGGCCGGTTTCTCGCTGGCCACCGACATCGCCGAGTGGCTGGTCAAGCAGGGGGTGCCGTTCCGGGTGGCGCACGAGGTCGCGGGGGAGTGCGTGCAGACCTGCGAGCGGGCCGGGATCGAGCTGGACGAGCTGACCGACGAGCAGTTCGCCGAGATCTCGCCGCACCTCACCCCGGAGGTCCGGGAGGTGCTGAACGTCGCGGGCGCGCTCGCGGCTCGCGACGGCCGCGGCGGTACCGCGCCGTCCGCGGTGGCCGTGCAGCTCGACGAGGTGAAGGCCGATCTCGCGGTCCAGCGCCGGTGGGCGGACGAGGTGAGGTAGCACCCGCCGCGCGTGGGTACGGTGGGTGGTCCCGTCCACCCACCGGATCCCGTCCCCTTGGGACAGCCGGGCCCGCCGCGCTCGGCGGGCCCGCCCACGCCGCTCACGGAGTACCGCGATGCCCTTCTCCCGCCTCGACGGCGTCACCGACCCGGCCGATCCCGTGGCGCGCCTCGGGCTGGGCCTGGCCGCCGTCGGCCGGCCCGGCTACCTCAACCTCGGCCGGGAGTCGGATCTGCCCGCCGTCCGCACGGTGGAGGCCATGCGGGCGCGCACCGAGGACCTGCTGGACGCCGCGTACGCGGCGGGAGTGCGCTACGTCGACACCGCCCGCTCCTACGGCCGCGCCGAGGAGTTCCTCGCCGACTGGCTCCGGTCCCGGCCCGGGGCGACCGACGTGGTCGTGGGCAGCAAGTGGGGCTACACCTACACCGCCGACTGGGCGGTCGACGCCGAGACGCACGAGGTGAAGGACCACTCCGCGGCCACCTACGACAGGCAGCGGGCGGAGACCGACCGCCTGCTGGGCGGGCGGCTCGACCTCTACCAGATCCACTCCCTGACCCCCCGGAGCCCCGCGCTGGCGGACCGGGCGCTGCACGAGCGGCTCGCCCGGCTCGCCGAGCGGGGAGTGACCGTCGGGTTCTCCACCAGCGGCCCCGAACAGGCGGACACCATCCGGGCCGCGCTCGGCGTCGAGGTCGCCGGCCGCCCGCTGTTCCAGGTCGTGCAGTCCACGTACAACCTGCTGGAGCCCTCCGCCGGTCCGGCGCTTGCCGAGGCCCACGAGGCGGGGCTGTCGGTGATCGTCAAGGAGGCGCTGGCCAACGGCCGGCTCGCCGGGCCGGCCGCGCCGGAACCGGTGCGCGAGCGCGCCGAGCAGGCGGGAGTCG
>NZ_BAAHCA010000042.1:0-15772 GCF_054776295.1 Streptomyces sparsus | reverse complement strand
AGCAGGACCAGCCAGGCGGCGCCCACCGCGGACAGCCACAGCGCGGCGGCGCGCCGCGAGCGGCGCACCCGGGGCAGCATCGGGCCCATCGCGTACAGCAGGCCGCACAGCACGGCGGCGGCGACGACCCGTTCGGCGTGCGTGCCGTCAGCGGCCACTGCCCGCCCCGCGGCGAGAACGAGCAGACCGCCGACGAGCAGGTGCAGGCACCAGGCCAGGGCCCGGGTGGTGGGGATCGTAGTGGGGGCGGGAGCGTTCACAGTCCTTCCAGCCTAGGGAGTCGGCCCCCGCGCGGCCTCCGTCAAAAGTTACAACCGGCGCGCCGTCTCGTGACGCGCCAAGTGCTGCCCTGAGCCAGATGCCCCTACAGGGGCCGCGAGCGACGGTGAAGACCTACCGACCTCAGTGTGGAAGGAAGCCGTGTTCGTCGCCTGGAGAGACCTGAAGTTCGCCAAGGGCCGCTTCGCCCTGATGGGGACCGTCATCGTGCTGATCACTCTGCTTGTGGGGCTGCTTTCCGGACTGACCGCCGGACTGGGGCGGCAGAACACCTCCGCGATCACCGGCCTGCCCGTACACCGGATCGCGTTCGACGCGCCCCAGGAGGGCCAGGACCTGTCGTACTCCCTCTCCGCCGTCACCGAGAAGCAGTGGCGGCGGTGGGCCCGCACGCCCGGGGTGAGCAGCGCCGAACCACTGGGCATCACCACCACGGAGGCCGACGCCGGGAGCCGGAGCATCGGGGTCTCCGCCTTCGGCGTCCGGGCCGGTTCCACGCTCGCTCCCGCCGGCGCACGGATCGACGACCGTACGGTGGTTCTCTCGTCCACCGCCGCCGACGACCTCGGGGTCGCGGTGGGTGACACCGTCACACTGGCCGGGCAGGTGCTGTCCGTCGCCGCGGTGAGTGGTGACGCCTTCTTCAGCCACACTCCCGTGATCTGGACCAGCCTCACCACTTGGCGGAGAGCAGCTCCCACCGCCGGCGGGAGCGCGGGACCGACCGCCACCGTGATCGCTCTGGAGACGACATCCGACGCCGACGTCGAGGCCGCCGACCGGGCCGCGGGCACCAGGACGGTCACCAAGGGCGACTCGCTGTCCGCGATCGGCTCCTACAGCTCCGAAAACGGCTCCCTGCAACTCATGCGCGGCTTCCTGTTCGCGATCTCCGCTCTTGTCATCGGTGCGTTCTTCAGCGTGTGGACCCTCCAGCGGAGCGCCGACGTCGCCGTGCTGAAGGCGCTGGGTGCCTCCACCGCCGGCCTGCTCAAGGACGCACTCGGTCAGGCGGTCGTCCTGCTGGCAAGCGGCGCACTGGTCGGTACCGGTCTTGCCGCCGGTCTCGGCGCACTCATCGCAGGCGGCGAGGTGCCGTTCGTCCTCACTCCCGCCACCGTGCTCGTGCCGGCTGCCGTGATGATCGCGCTCGGCGGGCTCGGGGCCGCCCTGTCCGTCCGCCGCATCACCTCCGTGGATCCGCTGACCGCACTGGGGAGTGCCCGATGAGCCTCAGCCTGACCGAGATCACGCTCACCTACCCCGACGGGGAGAGCCGCCTGACCGCCCTGGACCACGTCACCCTGGAGGTGCCCGGAGGTAGCACGACCGCGGTGGTCGGCCCCTCCGGCTCCGGCAAGTCCAGCCTTCTCGCGGTCGCCGCCGCGCTCATCACCCCCGATCACGGGGCCGTCACGGTCGACGGCACCCCCACCGCCGGCATGACCCGCGGAGAACTCACCGAGTTGCGCCGCCACAAGATCGGCATAGTCTTCCAGCAGCCTCATCTGCTGCCCTCCCTCACCGCTGCCGAACAGCTCCAGGCCATGGCCCACCTCGACGGCCGCTCACCGAAGAAGGCACGCAGTCGGGCCATGGAGCTTCTGGCCGCCGTCGGACTCGCCGATCTTGCACACCGGCGCCCCCACCAGCTCTCCGGCGGTCAGCGTCAGCGTGTGAACATCGCCCGCGCTCTGATGAACGACCCCGCGGTCCTGCTGGTCGACGAACCCACAAGCGCCTTGGACCACGAACGTGGTGCTGCCGTCATCACCCTGATCGCCCGCCTCACCCACCAGCAGGCCACCGCCACCGTCCTGGTCACCCACGACCGTGCCTGCCTCACCGCCGTCGACCGGATCGCCGAAGTCCACGACGGACGCCTCACCCCTCCGCAACCGGTTCGCGGGGCCCACCGCCAAGCGGCAGCGGGGTAGGAGACGGTGCCGGCAACGCTTCCGGCACCAGCCGAAACGGCGGTGCCCCTGCGAGGACGTCACCCGTGTGGGAGAGGGCTGGAGCGCACAGCTGCGGCGGGTGGGCCCTGTGAGAGCGGTAGGCGGTCACGGCCCGTGTCCCGGCCCGAGGAGCCGGTCGTGCAACGGACTCCGCCCGGTGGCCGGGGTCGGTTCTGTGACCGCCTCCGTCTCACTCCGGTTCGACAGGTAGCCACAGATCGCACGTGGCCGTGCTGAAGTCGTCCGCGCGCTCGACGAACGCGACGATCGACGGTCCCGGCCGGAGACGCCAGGGGTTGGAGGGGAACCACTCGGTCGCGGTCGCCGCCCAGGTCGCCTGAAGGGTCTGCGGGTGCGGCCCGCTGGTGCGGAAGACCGCCCACCTGCCGGCCGGTACCTCGATGGCGTCGAGGTCGTCGGGGGCCGGCGTGTCCCGGGAGACGGCGACTCCGTGCAGGTAGGTGAGTTCGCTGCCCTCCGTGCTGTCGGGGTCGAGGTCGTCGCAGACCTGCAGGAGGCCCGCCGGTTCGGTGTCACCGAGGGACTTCAGCCGGAGATGCTCCTCCTGCGGCAGCGCGGCGATGTGCTGCTGGATGTGCGGGTTGACGCCGTGGTGGACGAGCGGAACGCGGACCGCGTGTCCGACCAGCCGGAACGCGGGGCTGTCGACGATGCGGGTGTCCATGGGGGTGCTCCCTTCGACGGTCAGGCGGATCCTGAGCCGTGGTTGTGTGCGCAGAGGGCCTCCGTCGCGGCGCACGTCACGGGGGCCGGCGCCGTGGACCGCGCGGAACGCGCGTCCGAACGCCTCGGTCGAGCCGTATCCGTGCCGGACGGCGATGCTCAGCAGGTCGTCCTCGCCGCGGACGACGTCGGCGGCGGCGACGGACATGCGGCGCCGGCGCACGTACTCCGACAGCGGCATGCCTGTCAACGACGAGAACATCCGGCGCAGGTGGTACTCGGTCGTGCCGAACTCCCCGGCCAGACCGCCGACGTCGGGCTCCTCGGCGAGGTGTTGCTCGACGAGATCAACAAGCTGGTTGAGTGCTGGGATCACGGGGCTGCCTCCTTCGACGTCCAGCCTGCGCGAAGGGGCCCCCGCAGCGCCCGACCGCCGCGGTCCGATCCGGTCATGTCGCCCGCACGGTGACGCCCCCCCCGGCGCCCGCTCGTCCCGGCGACGCGACGCGGCGCCGCACGGCACGGCTTCGGGGCTGTGCTGCTCGGCTCGGTGCAGTTCCGGGCCTGCTCGGTTTCGGGCCGGGGATGTCCGGGGGAGAACCACTCCCGGGGCGGCGACGCGGTTGGGCAGGGGGACCACAGGTGATCGGGCCGCCGGGCAATGCGCCTCCTGAGGGCGGAAGTTGACCGCACGTGAACAGGAGGGGGCTGGACGCGCGGTGATCGTGGTCGTGCTGTCGATCGTGCTGGCCCAGGTCATCGGTGTCGCGGGCATGGTCTGCGCGGGTCCGGCCGTCCGGCCGCCCGGGTCGGCCCGCCGTCCATGGCCCGGGCACGCACGATCGGTGCGGTACTCACGGGCCTCCGCACGGCGACGCTCATGGCCGGGGTCCTCCTGGGCCACCGCCGCCGCGGGGCCGTGGACCGGGTCCCGGAACCCGCAGGAGAGGGGCCCGCGGGGGCGTCAGGCTTCGGTGCCGGCCGGCATCTCGACTGATCCGCACCGAATCCGCTGGCGGCACCCACGAGTTCGTCGACCGGCCACCACCGACAGCCACCCCTCCCGGGGACGTGGAGGGCCGTCCACGGGTCGGTGGCCCCGTCAGGTCCGGTGGGCCCGACGCGCGGTGACCAGCAACGTGATGGCCCCCGGCACGGCCGGGGCCTCGCTGCACCGGGAAGATCACAGAACAACGATCACCGCAGCCGACGCAAGCCGAGGATCATGATGCCGATGCCAGTGGAAAGCCTTGACGCGGCCATCGCACTGGCACCCGGCCGACCGTGAGGAGAAGTTCAGTGAGCAACATCAGGAACGGACTCAAGAAGGTCGAGGTCGGCCTGAAATGGGACCCGAGCCCCCTCGGCGCGGCGTCCCACGACTTGGACATCGTCGCCGCGACGTACACCGCCGAGGACCGCTACGGCGACCCCGCCTACCTCGTGCACTTCGACAGCCGCTCCCCGGACGGCACGATAGCGCTCAACAGGAACAGCACGGACGGCCAGGGTTTCGGCTACGACGAGGTCATGGTCCTGGAGCTGGGGAGGCTTGCCGAGAGGTACACGCGTGTGGTGGTCGGCGTGGCCATCCAGCAGCCTCCGGAAGGCAGGTTCTTCGGGGACATCGCGAATGCCTCGGTCCGGGTCCGCGAGGGGCACACGATCCTCGCCGAGCACGACTTCGCGGAAGTAGCCGCTTCCACAGCCTCGGTGGTCGCCGAGTTCACCCGGGACCAGCCGGGCGGCCCCTGGGCGTTCCGCGAGCTGCTCCACGGTTTCGGCACCGACCTGGCGTCCTTCGCGTCCGCCATGGGCAGCGTCCGCTGAGAACGCGATGAGGGGCGGCGGGCCCGAAAGCCCGCCGCCCCTGAGAACAGCTCGACCGCCGACGCAGCCGGGTGCGGAGCGAGACCGAAGTGGCCGCCTGTGAACTGAGCCGCTCGCCAAGCCCGTCCAACGCGAGCACTGAGGCGACTCGAAGGAGCGGCATGCAGATCTTCACAGCTCACGAGTGACCTTTGGGGGTGCCGTGCCAGCGCCAGGTGCTGCGCCGGGCGTGGCCGGGGAGTTCGGCACGGCCGGTGGCCCAGAGCAGGGTGAGCCACGGGTCGTGGCCGGCGGGCGCGTCCGGGAACAGCCGGGCCAGCGCCCGGGAGCAGAGGTCGGCCGGCGGGGCCCAGTCGGCGTCCTGGCCCTGCACGATGTCGTGGGTGTGCACCAGGGTCTCGACCACGCCCATCGCGGCGAAACCCTCCGGGTCCGAGACGCCGTAGACGTGGTAGGCGCGGACCTGCGGTGAGGCGGTGCGGACCATCGCGGTCAGCAGGGCGCCGGTCGTCTCCAGCACCTGGAGCAGTCCGCTCGGCCCGGCGGCCCGGTTGGTGCGGTATCTGGTCCGCGGTCCGCCGGGTCGCCGGCTGTCGCGGACGAAAGGCAGGTTGGCCTCCAACGGGGGCTGTCGCGGGCCGAGTTGGGTGGCGTAGGCGAAGAGGGCGTCGCTGAGGTGCTCCACCGTCTCCCAGCGGTCCCACTCCAGTGAGCCCGCGAGCTGCTGCCAGGCGGCCGGGTGCAGACCGCTGAGTGCGTCCACGCTGAGGCGTGCGGCCAGGGTGACGTCGTCCGCTGTGACCGGTGACGGCGGGGGCGTTGCTGATCGCTGCATGACGAGACGCTACCCCGGACGGCGCAAGCCGGGTGGGTGGTTTCCGGGGTTCGGCGGGTGGGCCGCGTCCGCTCAGTGCGCGGCGTGGTCCGGGTCTCCGCCCGTCGGCGCCGGCGGCGGTGCCCGGTCGGGGGCGGGCGCCGGTGCCGTGGCGGCGTCGGCGTCCGCCGACTCGTCGTGCGGGTGCGGATCGTGGCCCGGTACGGTGCCGTCCGGCCGGGCGACCAGGAACATGCCTGCCATGCCCATGTCGGAGTGGCTCTGCACGTGGCAGTGGTACATCCACGCGCCGGCGCCCACCCCTTCACCCGCGATGACCTGGAAGCCGAACGAGTCGGCGGGACCGGTGATCTTGTTGTCGACCACCCGGCTCGGATCGTCCGGACCGGTCAGCAGGCCGGTGCGGTTGTCGGCCCAGCGATGTCCGTGCATGTGGAACGTGTGGTAGTACTCGCCGTGCGTGATCATGACGATCTCGACCCGTTCGCCCACCGTGGCCCGCAGGTCGGGGGCCTGGTGCGCGGGCCGGTTGTTGATCGTCATGTCGTTGAAGACGACGGTGTGGGTGCGGTCCGGCAGCAGGTCGCCCTGCCGGCGCACCACCAGCGGCCCGTACAGGCCGTTGCGGATGCCGCCGGTGCCGTGGTCGGTGCCCACGACGTGGTCGTGGTAGTGCCAGTAGCCGGCGCTGCCCGGCCGCCAGGTGCCGTCCTTGCGGCGGCCCGGCGCGTGGGTGCGCCAGGTGTACGTCCGCTTGCCGCCCGGGGGGACGTGGCTGCGGCTCTGCCGGGTGCCGTCGCTGGTGATCTCGTAGTCGACGCCGTGCACATGGAGGCTGGCGTCGACGTCCATGGTGTTCTCGAACTCGATGTGCAGGGTGTCGCCCTCGTTGATCTCGATCAGCGGCCCGGGCACGGTCGCCTTGCCCTTCTCCAGCCCGTAGCCCATCCGGCCGCCGGACAACCGCTCCGCGTAGAGCGTGAGATGCCTGACCTGACCGCCGGCCGGCGCGGTGCGGACGTCGGCTGTCGCCGAACTCGCCGGTGCGGCGGCGGACATGGTGGTCAGTCCGGCCGCCGCCGCGGCGGTGCCGCCGACGAAGGACCGCCGGTTGAGGGCCCGGCCGGTCCGGCCGCCCGTCGCTGTGCCCATCGCCAACTCCCCTTGCTCGCAACGAGATCGACTTGCGCCCCTGCATGGCTGACGGGTCGTGAGTGCACCCGGACCGCCCACACGGTAGCGAGCGTTCCGCTGTTTATCCACACTCAGGACAAAGTTCGACGCATTGCAGCCATACCTCTTGGCGGGTGAGGGAAAGAGGTCTAGCTTCGTCGGCGCTGTTGCTGTGACCGGCGACCAGAAAAACGAGGGGTGGGTGACCACATGCGGCTGACCCCGCATCCAAGGCCCGTACCACCGGCACCAAAGCGAAGCACCGACCCGCGACGGGCCGGGCGTACCCGTCGCGCCTGGGCGGCCGTGCTGCTCTCCGGCGCGCTGACCACCGGGACCCTGACCGGAACCGCGACCGCCGAGCCCTACCCGGAAGCATCTCCGACAACGATGTCCCTGCCGTCCCCGCCGGGCGGCGACGACGTGCGGGTGCTGGTCTTCCACGCCTCGGCGGGGGAGGAGTCCCCCGTCGTGGACGCCGGCATCGAGGCGATCGAGCGCATCGGGTTCTCCGGCCCGGCCGAGCAGCGCTTCCGGATCGAGGCGACCGCCGACGCCGGTGTGTTCACCGACGACGAGCGGCTCGGCCGCTTCAACGCCGTCGTGTTCCTCACCGGCGGCGGCGACGTGCTCGACGCCGACCAGGAAGCCGGCCTGGAGTCCTACGTCAACGCGGGCGGCGGCATTCTCGGCATCCACGACGCGGCCCGCACCGAACCCCACTCCGAGTGGTTCGAAGGGCTGATCGGCGCCCGCCCGGTGAGCGGCAGCGGCAGCACCGCCCAGCGCGCGACCGTGGAGGTCGGCGACCGCAGCCACCCCGCCACCGCCGACCTGCCACTGGAGTGGAAGCGCCTCGACAAGTGGCTCAACTGGGAGAAGAACCCGTCCGGCGACGTGCACACCGTCGCCCGGGTACGTGAGCGGACCTACCAGCCAGGGCAGGGCGCGAACGGCGCCGACCACCCCGTCTCCTGGTGCCGCGACTACGACGGCGGCCGGTCCTTCTACACCGCGATGGGCGGCACCGCCGACAGCTACGCCGAGACGGACTTCCGCGACCACCTGCGCGGCGCCCTGCTGTGGACGACCCGCCTGGCCCGCGCCGACTGCCAGGCCACGATCACCTCCCACTACCGGGCCGAGCGCCTGACAGAGCCCAACCAGCCCGGGCAGAACGACCAGATCGGCGAACCGCACGGCCTGGTCACCGCGCCCGACGGCCGCGTCTTCCACATCGGCCGCGGCGGCGCCGACTCGTCGCAGCCGGTCGTCACCGACTGGGACGACCCCGACGTCGGCAAGGGCCGGGGGGAGATCCACGTCTGGGACCCCGACACCGGCGAGAGCACGGTGGTCGGCGCGCTCACCGTCTTCGGCAACAAGGGCGGTGGCGGCGAACTGGTCAAGAACGAGGAGGGGTTGCTCGGTATCGAGCTGGACCCCCGCTTCCGGACGAACGGCTGGATGTACCTGCACTGGACACCGCACTCGGAGATCAACCGCGAGACGCACATGGGGGAACGGCGCGTCTCCCGGTTCACGCTGAACCCGCGGACCAACAGGCTCGATCTCGCCTCCGAGAAGGTCCTGCTCAAGTGGCCTGTACAGATCCACAGTTGCTGCCACGCGGGTGGCGGCATGGCCTGGGACTCGGCGGAGAACCTCTACATCGCCACCGGTGACACCAACTCCTCGCAGTACAGCGGCGGGTACTCCGGCAACAACCCCGAACCGACCTTCCGCGGCGTCTCCTTCGCCGACGCCCGCCGCACCTCCGGCAACACCAACAACCTCAACGGCAAGATCCTGCGCATCCACCCCGAGCAGGACGGCACCTACACCCTGCCCGAGGGCAACCTCTTCACCGGCGAGGAGACCGCCGAGGGCGGCGGCAAGACCCGCGGGGAGATCTACGTGATGGGCGTGCGCAACCCCTCCCGGATCTCCGTCGACCCGAAGACCGACACCCTGCACGTCGGCTGGGTCGGCCCCGACGCAGCGTCCCCCAGCCCCACCTGGGGGCCCGCGAAGTACGACACGTTCGCCGCGATCACCGAGGCCGGCAACCACGGCTGGCCGTTCTGCATGGGCAACAAGCAGCCCTACCGGGACCGCAACCTGCCCGACCCCTCCCGCCCTCTGGGCTGGTACGACTGCGACGCGCCGAAGAACGAGTCGCCGCACAACGACGGACTGGTCCACCTGCCGCCCGTCACCGCCAACACCATCTGGTACTCGCCGCAGGGCGGCGGCCCCGACTTCCCGCGCGACGCCGACGGCGTGCCCTCCTACGACCTGGCGGAGCAGACCCTGCTGCTGCCGTGGCTGAAGGGCGGCGGCCAGGCCGCCATGAACGGGCCCGTCTACCGCTTCGACGCGAACCGCGCGGGCGGCGGCAAGTGGCCCCGGTACTGGGACGGCAAGTGGTTCGTCGGTGACTTCTACGACGGCGACCAGCCCCGCCACGCCGTCGTCACCGACCCGCGCACGCTCGGCAAGGGCGGCCTGCCCGTGCACGCCGAGTCACTGAAGAAGATCGTGCCGGTCGGCGCGGGCGGCATCCGCAACCTCATGGACTGGAAGTTCGGTCCGGACGGTGTGCTGTACGTGCTCGACTACGGCCGGGGCTTCTTCACCTCCGACTCCGCCTCCGCACTGTGGCGGGTCTCCTACACCGGCGGCGAGCCCACCCCGCTCGCCAAGGACCTGGCCAGGAGGTCGGGATGAGACGCACACCCTTGCCCCGGCGCGCGACGCGCGGGCGCACCACCTCCCGGCTGTGGACGGCGGTGCTGGGCTCACTGCTGATGCTCGTCGGCCTCACCTCCGTCCCCGCGGCGGCCGACGCCGGGCAGCGCGACGCCGAGGCCGCGGCGCAGGTCCTCACCTGGACGGCCGACGACGACATCAACCGCTACACCTCGGCGCCGACCACCGCGGTCGCCGGCGAGACGACCATCGTCTTCGAGAACAGCGCGGCCACCGGCAACACCACCGGCATGCCGCACACCCTGACCTTCGACGTCTCCGACCCCGAGTACAACAACGACGTACCGCTCAACATCCTGGCCAACCCCTCCGACGCCAACGGCGGCAAGCACACCGCGGAGGTCACGCTCAGCCCGGGCCGCTACCGCTACTACTGCACGATCCCCGGCCACGGGCGGATGCAGGGCATCCTCGTCGTCACCGAGGGCGGCGGCGAGGACACCACCGCCCCGGAGACCACCGCCGAGGTGGACGGCACCCGCAACGCCGACGGCGCCTACGTCGGCCAGGCCACCGTCAGCCTCACCGCCACCGACGAGGGCTCGGGAGTGGAGACCGTCGAGTTCGCCCTCGGACCGGACGGCGAGTGGCAGCCCTACACCGAGCCGGTGGTGGTCGACCAGGTCGGCGAGCACACCCTGCGCCACCGGGCCACCGACCGGGCAGGCAACGTCTCGACGGTCGGCACGGCCGGGTTCACCGTCGTCGCCCCGCCCACCGACGACCAGGACCCGCCGGAGACCTCGGCCACGGTCAGCGGTGAGCAGGACAGCAACGGCGACTACCTGAGCATGGCCACCGTCACCGTCTCGGCCTCCGACACCGGCTCCGGCGTCAACACCGTCGAGTACGCGCGCGGACCCGACGGCGCCTGGCAGCCCTACAGCGGGCCGGTGATGGTCCACGAGGTCGGCGAGCACACCGTGCGCTACCGGGCCACCGACCGGGCAGGAAATGTGTCACCGGTGCGGACGGTCGGGTTCACCGTCGTCGAGCCGCCGGCCGAGGACACCACACCGCCCGAGGTGTCGGCCCAGGTCACCGGCACCGAGGACGCCGCCGGCTCCTACCTGGCCCGGGCCGAGGTGACCGTCTTGGCGACCGACGCCGGAACGGGCGTCGAGACGGTCGAGTACTCGCTGGACGGCGGCCCGTACCTCACCTACACCGAACCCGTCGTCGTCGACCGCGTCGGCCGGCACACCGTCACCTACCGCGCCACCGACCGGGCCGGCAACACCTCGGCCGCCGGGCGGACCGCCTTCACCGTCGTGCGCGGCGGCGGCGTGCCCGCGCCCGCCTGCCCGGAGTTCGACGAGCGGCTCACCGTCCGGGTGGGCACGGTCGACACCGGCGTCCCCAACCGGATCACCGAGAACCGGTGCCGGATCAACGAACGCATCGAGGACGAGAAGGACTGGACCTCGCACGCGCTGTTCCTCAAGCACGTCGACGCGGTACTCGCCGCGCTGACGTCCGAAGGCGTCATCGACGACCGGGAGCACGGCCTGATCGCACGGGCCGCCCGGGACTCCGGAATCGGCACCCCCGGCCAGGACGAGGGCTACCGGAAGATCTTCGACGGCACCCGGGCCACCTTCGAGAAGTGGCAGCAGGTCGGCGGCGGCGAGTTCACCCTCAACGACGACGGCTCCATGACGAGCAGCACCGATACCGCCGGCATGGGCATGCTGTGGTTCCCCGAGCGCACCTACGACGACTTCTCGCTGAAGTTCCAGTGGCGGGACGACGCTCCCGGCACCGGCAACGCCAACGCGGGCGCCTTCGTACGCTTCCCGCAACCCCACGACCACCCCGAGGAGCCCCGACCTGAATGGGTCGCCATCAAGTACGGGCACGAGGTGCAGATCCTCGACCGCCCGGACGGCGACATGTACAAGACGGGCTCGGTCTACGGCTTCGACCGGGTCGGCCTCGGCAACGCCGGCGTCACCCCCAAGGGCACCTGGAACGACTACGAGATCCAGGTGGTCGGCCAGCGCTACACCGTCTACCGGAACGGGGTCCTGATCAACGAGTTCCACAACACCCGCGGCCAGGACTTCTTCCCCGCCCGCGGTGGTGATCCCGGCACCGACGGCAGGCGCTACGCCTCCGGCTACGTAGGCCTCCAGGTGCACGGCACCACCGACGTCATCTCCTACCGGGACATCCGCATCCGGTCGCTGTGACGCCGACCCGCTGACCGCCTTCCCCGACCCCTGTCCGCCGCCGAGCCCCGCAGGCCGGGCGCCCCTCCCCGGGCGCCCGGCCTGCCGGCCGTCACTCCGGGACCGGCTCCAGCCGCCACCACTGGGACGGGCTGTCCACGTCCTCGCCCTGCCGCACGTTCGCGCCGTCCTCCCCGGAAGCCTGCTCGACCTCCAGCAGCAGCCCGCTGATCCCGCTGACCAGGCAGTAGGTGCCGGGCGACTCGACGTGCTCCTCCAGCAACCACTCCTGGGCGCCGAAGCCGTTCGCCCGCCACTGCTGCACGTTCGCCCCCGGCTCGGTGTCGGCGTTGGCGACGTCCAGGCGCGCGCCGCCGTCCGTGTTGTCCAGGTGGTGCAGCGCGCTGCCCGGATGCACGGCGGTGATCCGCCACAGCTGCCCGGGGCGCCCGTCGTCGGCGCCCTGCTGCACGTTCACCCCGCTGCCGGTCCGTCCCCCGTACACCTCCAGCAGCAGCCCGCTGCCCACGTTGCGTACCCGGTACACACCGTCCACCACCGACATCCGCACCCCGTTCCACACCGTCCGGCCACTCCGCACGGACCCCGCCGCGCACCCGGCCGCCTTCGCGGACGCACGCTACGGGCGCGTCCGCGCACCCGCGCCTGTCCGCGAGCCCGTGCGTCCGCGAGCCGCGCCGGTGGTCCACCCGACGCAGCCGCCACGCACAGCCGCTCGGACGCCCGGGCCGCTCCCGGGCATCGCCATCGTAGATCCCCGCGCCGACAGCGAGACCGGGGTGAGAGCCGGCCCGGCCTTCGCCGCGCACCGGGGCCGGAAATCCGGTTGTCCGGGCAACGGGCCCCGACCAGACTGCGCGGGTGCTGATCAGACCCGAGACCCCCGCCGACCACGCGGCGGTGCGCGACGTCACGACCGCCGCCTTCGCCACCCCGGACGTTCCCCGCCCGGTGGAGACCACCCTGCTGGACGCGCTGCGCGACTGCGCCGGCTGGCAGCCGGAGCTGTCGCTGGTGGCGCTGGAGCCGGACGGCGGCCGGCCGATCGGCCACGTCGTCTGCACCCACGGCCGTCTCGCCGGCCGACCCGCCCTGGGACTGGGACCGTTGAGCGTGCATCCAGAGCACCAGGGCCGCGGTGTCGGCAAGGCGCTCGTGCACACCGTGCTCGGCGCGGCGGACGCACTGGGTGAACCCCTGGTGGCGCTGCTGGGCAGCCCCGGCTACTACGGCCGCTTCGGCTTCCGCCCGTCCACCGAGTACGGCGTCACCCCGCCCGACCCGGCCTGGGCCGACTACTTCCAGGTCCGCACCCTCACCGCCTACCGCCCCTCCCTCACCGGTGAGTACCGCTACGCCGAGCCCTTCGAGAACCTGTGAGGGCGGCGGCGGGCCCGAAGAACCCGAGGACGCCCTGGAGAGCCGCGCCGCGTCGCACGCTCGGCGCTGGACTGCTGGCCCTGACCCTGCCACTCGCCGGCTGCGGCACGGAGCAGACCGTGTCGCCGGCCGAGAAGCCGGCCGAACGCCGAGCCGAACTGCGGGACCGCGCCGAGTCGTTGGGCGTCGCCTACGAACTGGTCCACGTGACGGAGGTGCCCGGTTACGAGATCGCCGGGCAGTCCGTCGGCCCGATCGGCGACGACGGCTACGGGGCCGCCTACGTCTCCAGGACCGGCGGCGCCGTCATCCGACTGGCCGTCGACCGCGACCGTCCGCAAGCGCCGCACTGCGCGCGGGAGCAGAGCGCCGCGCCGAAGGGCTGTGAGCGCGACGGTGAGCACTGGTACCTGCCCGGGCGGGTGCAGCACGAGTACCAGCGCCCCGGCGACGGGTACCTGCTGCGGCTGACCGCCGACCGGACGGACGTGGACCGGGCGACGCTGCGCACCGCGGCCGAGAACGCCCGCCGGGCCGACGCCGGTGAACTGGACGCCCTGCTGCCGGAAGCCCCGGCGGACACCGGACCCGGCGGTTCCGCACCCGAGGACGCCCCGTGGGGGGAGGGGCACGTGCCGACCGAGCGGGGCGACCTGCCGCCGGAGGGCGACGGCGCGCCCGACAACGACGTCGGCGTGGGCGGTTGAGCCCGAGGGAGCGGCCCGCCCGCCGCGGGTTGCTCCCCGCCCGCCGCCGGCCGCTCCCCGCGCGTCCTCACCCCAGACCGAGGTGGTGGGCGATGACCATCTGCTGCACCTCGGTGGTGCCCTCGCCGACCTCGAGCACTTTGGCGTCCCGGTAGAAACGGGCCACCGGGTAGTCGTTCATCAGCCCGTAGCCGCCGAACACCTGGGTGGCCTCCCGGGAGTTCTCCATGGCGGCCCGCGAGGACGCCAGTTTCGCCATGGCCGCCTCCTTCGAGAACCCCGCGCCACGATCCAGCGCCGCCGCGGCGGCGTAGCAGGCCAGCCGGGCGGTGTGGGCGCGCACCTCCATGTCGGCGATCCGGAACCGCACCGACTGGTGGCCGGCGAGCGGGCGGCCGAACGTCTCCCGCTGCCGGGCGTAGCGCACGCACTCGTCGACACAGCCCTGCGCGAGCCCCGTCCCCACGGCGGCGATCGCGATGCGGCTCTCGTCGAGCACGGACATCGACTGGGCGAGGCCGAGGCCGCGGGTGCCGAGCAGGTTTCCCGCGGGCACCCGGCAGTCGGCGAAGGACAGCGCGCGGGTGTCGGACGCGCACCACCCCACCTTGGAGTAGGGCGGCGCCACCGTGAAACCGGGTGTGCCGGAGGGCACCACGATCGTGGAGATCTCCCTGCCACCGTCCGGCAGGGTGCCCGTGACGGCGGTGACCGTCACCAGACTGGTGATGTCGGTGCCCGCGTTGGTGATGAAGCACTTCTCGCCGTTCAGCACCCAGGTGTCGCCGTGGAGGACGGCGGTGGTGCGGAGCGCCCCGGCGTCGGTGCCCCCGCTCGGCTCGGTCAGCCCGAGTGCCGCGAGTGCTTCGCCCGCGCACAGGGGCGGCAGCCAGCGGCGCTTCTGCTCCGGTGAACCGAACCGGTGGATGGGCAGGGCGCCGAGGGAGACGCCGGCGGAGAGCGCCACGGCGACCGAGGAGTCGACCCGCGCCAGTTCCTCCAGCGCCAGGCACAGGCTCAGGAAGTCGCCTCCCGCGCCACCGTGCTCCTCGTCGAAGACGAGCCCGAACAGGCCCATCCGGCCCAGGGTGGCGACGAGCCGGTAGGGGAAGTCACCCCGCTCGTAGAGCTCACCGACGACGGGTGCCACCTCGTCCCGGGCGAAGGCCCGGACCGTCTTCCGCAGCATTTCCTGCTCGTCCGTCAGCCGGAGGTCGATCATGGGGCTCCTTCCAGGGAACCGGTGGCGGCCACACATCCGGCCGGCCCACCGGGCCGGTACAGGGCTTCCGTGCAGGCGGTCGCCAGCGCCGCCACACTGGACACCTCGTTGCCCGGTGGCAGTCCGGCCGCCGCGTAGGCGATCGGCAGTTCGGTGCAGGCCGTGACGACCGGGATGCTTTCGCGTCGGCGCAGTTCGAGCACGGCGGAACGGAAGGCGTCCGCGGCCTCCGGTACGCGGTTCGCCTTCACCAGCGTCGCCGCCGCGTGGATGCGTTGTTGCAGCGTGGCGTCCGGTAGGGCCAGCCGGTAGCCGTTGGCCCGCGCGCAGCGCTGGTAGATGCCGCTGGCCACGGTTCCGGTGGTGGCCGCGAGCCAGGCGCCGCCCGGGCTGGCCGCACCGGTCGCACGCAGGGTCGCCTCGACGATGTGCACCAGGGGGACGGGCAACTCCGCGCGTATCCGGTCCAGCCACACGTGGGCCGTGTTGCAGGGGACGGCCAGGACCTCGGCGCCCCAGCCGGCCAGGGTCAGCAGGCCGTCGTGGAGCAGGGGCAGGGGAGCGTCGTCACCGCTGAGCAGGGCCTCCGTCCGGTCGGGTATCGACGGCTCGGAGAGCAGCAGGATCCTGGGGTGCTCCTGGTCGGTGGCGGCCGGGGCGCGGGCCGCCAGGAGCCGCAGGAACTCCGCCGTCGCGGCCGGCCCCATGCCGCCGAGCACACCGAGTGACAGGGGGCGGCC
>NZ_BAAHCA010000041.1:0-16054 GCF_054776295.1 Streptomyces sparsus | reverse complement strand
AAGCTGTGTGGTGTGGTGGCCTCCCTCCGCCACCGGCTGGACCACCGCGCCCCCTCCGACCCGGACGACCTCACCGGCCGGTGCGGGGGACACACGCCCACGGCTCCGGGCCAGTGGACGCGCCCGGGCGGAGGCTGCCCAGGGGGCCGCACCGTGGGCCGGAGCCCGGGTCGTTTAACGGTGTACCGGACGGGCTACCCGGGCGGCATGACAATCCAGGGCAGCTCAGCGTCCGGTGCCAGGCGGCGGTGGACGAGCCGGCTCGCTGCGGCGCCGGTCGTCGCGCTGCTGCTGACCGGGTGCGTCGTCGCCGAGGAACGCGACGACTCCGGTTCGACGCGGACCTCGTCGCCGGGTGAGGCGCGCGAAGTGCCGCTCCGGGTGGTGGAGCGGGACGATCGGACGCTGGCGTTCGTCCCGGTGAGCATCGAGGGCGAGGGATCGTTCCTGTTCGCGCTCGACACCGGTGCCTCCACGAGCGTCGTCCACGAGGACGTCGCCGACGAGCTCGGTCTGGAGCTCACCGGTGAGCGCCGCCCGGTGAGCGGTGTCATCGCCAGTGGGGAGGTCCCCGTCGCCGACGTGGGGGAGTGGAAGGTCGGTGACGTGAGCCTGGAACCCGGTGAGGTCACGGTCATCGACCTCGGTCCTCCGGAAGGGAGCGGCGGCGGGATCCAGGGGCTGCTCGGCTCGGACGTGCTCAGCGAGTTCGGCTCGATCACCGTCGACTACGACGAGGGCGTGCTCAGGCTTCCCGCGTCCTGACCGGCGCACCTTCTACGCAACGCCCCGCGGGGGACCGCTGCGACCGACGGCCCCGCCCGTGGCCCGCGCCCGCCACGGTTCCGGCTATCCGCAGGGTGGCGGCGGGCATGGGACGGCGGGTCTCGGGAACCGGGACGGGGCAGGCGGCCGGGCGAGGGCGCCCGGCCGTGCGATCACGCACAGCATCCGAAGGAGACTTCATGACGTCCGGCGACATTCCCACTCTGACAAGGCTCTCCGAGTCGAAGCACCAGATCGCCCTGGACGAGGAGGACATCCAGGGCCGGAAGGTGTTCGACCGTTCCGACAACGAACTCGGCAAGGTGGGCGACCTGATCATCGACGAGGCGGAGAGCAAGGTCCGCTTCCTCGTCCTCGAGCACGGCGGCTTTCTCGGCATCGGTGAGAAGGAGGCCTACATCCCGGTCGACGCGGTGGCCGGTCTGGACGAGGGCCACGTCCGCATCGACCGCACCCGGGACCAGGTGGCCGACGCGCCCGTGTACGACCCGGAGCTCACCGAGCAGAGCGAGTACTACGACCGCCTCTACACCCACTACGGCTACGTCCCGTTCTGGGGGCCCGGTTACGTGTACCCGCGGTACCCGTACTTTCCGTGAGTGGTCGAGCGGCCACACCCCCCGGGCGGCGCCGCCCGCCCGGCCGGTCCGCGACGGGTGAGGGCGTGGCTGCGTGGAACCCGGCAGGCGGGATGGAGGTGGATTCGCTGTGAAGGCAACGTTCTCGCTCGGGCGGGTGGCCGGTATCCGGATCGGGGTGCACTGGAGCGTCCTGGCCATCATCGCCGTGCTCGCCCTCGGACTCGCGGGCCGGTTCCCGGCCGCCTACCCGGACCGTCCGCCCTGGCAGTACTGGGTCACCGGGCTGACGGCGGCTGTCGTCTTCATGCTGTCGCTGCTGTGCCACGAGATCAGCCACGCCCTCGTGGCACGGCGCAACGGCGTCCAGGTCGACGACATCACGCTGTGGCTGCTCGGCGGCATGGCCCGGTTGAAGAGCGAGGCCCCGACGCCGGCGGCCGAGGTCCGCATCGCCGGGGTCGGCCCGCTGGTGAGCCTGCTGCTCGGTGTGCTGTTCGGTGTCCTGGCCGGGCTGTTCGGCGCGCTGTACGGGGCCGGGCTGGTCGTCGAGGCACTGGCGTGGCTGGCGGGCATCAACGTGCTGCTGGCCGTCTTCAACGCCCTGCCCGCCGCGCCCCTGGACGGTGGACGGCTCCTCCGTGCGCTGGTGTGGCGCAGCACCGGTGACTCGCTGCGCGCCACCGCCGTGGCGGCGGGCGCAGGCCGGGTGCTGGGCTGGCTGCTGATCGGTGTCGGTCTGTACTTCGTTTTTGCGGGGCCCGCGTTCAGCGGCTTCTGGTTCGTCCTCCTCGGCCTCTTCCTCATCGCCATGGCGACGGCGGAGGGCGGTCAGGCGAAGCTGCGGGAGCTGCTCGGCGGTGTCACGGTGGGCCAGGCCATGGGGCGCGATCCGGTCACCGTGCGCGCCTCGCTGCCGGTGGCCGAGTTCCTCGACCACCCCGAGTTCCGCTACCGGCACTCCGCCTTTCCCGTGGTCGACGAGGAGGGCCGCCCGGTGGGCCTGGTGAGTGCCAAGGCCGCCGCCGGTCTCCCGGCGGAGCAGCGGAACGCCGCCGTGGGCTCGGTGATGGTCCCGATCGAGGACGTTCCCACGCCGCGCCCCGAGGATCCGCTGGTGCGGGTGCTGTCCGAGCTGGGCGGCAGCCCCACCCAGCGTGCCGTGGTGCTCCAGGACGGCCGAGTCGTGGGCATGCTCACGACCTCCGACGTCAGCAGGGTCACCTCCTGGCTGGCGTCCACCGCCCCGGGCCGCACCCCGGCCCCCTGAGCGGCCCCGCGCACCCCGAGCCACTCCGGCCCGCCTGCGCCGGTCCCCGGCGCGGGCGGGCCGGTGGCGTGCCCGGGGGCCCGCGGCCTCACTCGCCCAGGGTCAGGTTCCTCCCGTTCTCCGGATCGAAGAGCATCACCAGGTCGGGGTTGAACCAGACCTCCAGCTCCTGGTTCTCCCGGGCCTCGGTGGTGGCGGAGAGGCGGGTGACGAGCTGTGAGACGCCGCCGGTGGGGACGTCGGAGGACCCGGTGACGTCGGCGAGGTCGGTGAGCTGCTGGGAGCGGGCGCCCTCCCCCTCCAGCACGAAGTGGGCGTACTTCTCGGAGCCGAGCGACTCCAGGACGTCGACGGAACCGGTGAAGGAGGCGCCCTCCTGGCGTTGGTGCTCCTCCACCAGGGTGGCGTCCTCGAAGTGCTCGGGCCGGAAGCCGGCGATGAGGTCGCGGGGGGCTTCGGCCGCTTCGAGACGGCGGCGGACCCGGTCGGTGAGCGGGATCGAGCCGAGCGGTGTGGTCAGGCGGCCGTCCTCCACGGTGACGGGCAGGAAGTTCATCGACGGTGAGCCGATGAAGCCGGCCACGAAGAGGTTGGCCGGCTTGTCGTAGAGCTCCTGCGGAGTGCCGATCTGCTGGACGTGCCCGGCCTGGAGCACCACGATGCGGTCGCCCAGCGTCATGGCCTCGGTCTGGTCGTGGGTGACGTAGACGGTGGTGGTGCCGAGGCGTTTCTGGAGCCGGGAGAGCGCGGTGCGCATCTGGCCGCGGAGCTTGGCGTCCAGGTTGGACAGCGGCTCGTCCATCAGGAACGCCTTGGGGCTGCGCACGATGGCCCGGCCCATGGCGACGCGCTGGCGCTGGCCGCCGGAGAGGTTGGCGGGCTTGCGGTCCAGGTGGTCGACGAGGTCGAGAATGGCGGCGGCCTCCTCCACCCGTTCCCTGACCTTCGGGTCGGGCACCTTCGCGAGCCGCAGCGGGAAGGCGATGTTCTCCCGCACGGTCATGTGCGGGTAGAGCGCGTAGGACTGGAACACCATGGCGATGTCCCGGTCCTTGGGCGCGCGTTCGTTCATGCGGTCGCCGTCGATACGGAGTTCACCGGCGGTGATGTCCTCCAGCCCGGCGACCATGTTGAGGGTGGTGGACTTCCCGCACCCCGAGGGGCCGACGAGGATGAGGAACTCGCCGTCCTCGATGGTCAGGTCGACCTCGGACACCGCGAGGGCGCCGTCCGGGAAGCGCTTGGACACCTTGTCGAGCACGATCTCAGCCATAGCAGAACCCCTTGCTAACCCTTCACGGCGCCGGACGTCAGCCCCGCGACGATGCGGCGCTGGAAGAAGAGCACGAACAGAATGATCGGGACGGTGATCACCACGGCCGCGGCCGAGATCGTGCCGGTCGGATCCTCGAACTGGGAGGAACCGGTGAAGAACGACAGTGCCGCCGGCACGGTCCTGGAGGACTCGGAGGCGGTCAGCGAGATCGCGAACAGGAAGTCGTTCCAGCAGAAGATGAAGACCAGGATCGCCGTGGTGAACACCCCGGGCGCGGCCAGCGGCGCGATGACCCGGCGGAACGCCTGCGCGGGCGTGGCGCCGTCCATCTTGGCGGCCTTCTCGAGCTCCCAGGGGATCTCGCGGAAGAACGCCGAGAGGGTGTAGATGGCCAGCGGGAGCGCGAAGGTGATGTACGGCAGGATCAGTCCGGGCCAGGTGTCGAAGAGGCCCAACTCGCGTTCGATGTTGAACAGCGGGGTGACCAGGGAGATCTGCGGGAACATCGCGATCAGCAGTGACACCCCGACCAGGGCCCGCTTGCCGGGGAACTCCAGCCGGGCGATGGCGTAGGCGGCCATGGTCGCCAGCACCACCGCGATGAAGGTGGAGATCAGCGCGATACCGATGGAGTTGAACAGGGCCCGGAGGAACTCGCTGGTGGCGAAGATGTCCGCGTAGTTGTCGAACGTCCAGGAGCGGGGGATGAAGTTGCCGTCGGTGATCGTCTCCTTCGTCTTGAAGGAGAGCGAGACGATCCACAGCACGGGCATCAGCGCGTAGATGACGACGACGGTGTTGACGAACGCCCACTTCGTCTTCCGCCGGGCGGCCGCCTGGCTCGCGATGGTCATCAGCCCTTCCCTCCCTGGGTGCTGCCGGGGGCCGCCGCGCCGAAGAACTTGACGAACAGGTAGGCGATGATGGCGACCGAGATGAAGATCAGCACGGACATCGTGGAGCCGATACCGAGGTTGAGTCCTCTGATCAGGTTGTTGTAGGTGATCATCGAGACCGATGAGGTGTCGTTGGCGCCCCCGGTCAGCACGAAGATGTTGTCGAAGATCCGGAACGCGTCGAGGGTGCGGAACAGCAGGGCGACGAGGATCGCCGGCTTCATCACCGGCACGGTCACCTTGATGAACCGCTGCCAGCCGCCAGCGCCGTCCATGGCCGCGGCGCGCATCAGGTCGTCGGGGACGAGCGCGAGACCGGCCATGAGCAGCAGCGCCATGAACGGTGTCGTCTTCCACACCTCGGCGAGAATGATGATGGCGATGGAGGCGGCGCGTTCGGTCAGTGGCGCGGAGTCCCCGGCGAAGGCCTCCGCCAGATATCCGGTGTTGGGTGTCCAGGCGTAGAACCAGGAGAACGCGGCGACGACCGTGACGATGCCGTACGGAATCAGCGTCACCGTGCGCACCAGGCCGCGGGCCAGCAACGTCCGGTGCATGATCAGCGCGAGCGCCATGCCGAGTACCAGCTCGATCACGACCGAGACGACGGTGATGACCACCGTGACGCTGAACGCCGTCCACCAGTAGGAGTTGGTGAGCACGACGGCGTAGTTGTCGAGGCCGACGAACTCCTGCTGGTCGGGGAAGCGCAGGTCGTAGCGGTGCAGCGAGAGCCAGATCGAGTAGAGGATCGGCCAGCCGGTGACGGCGACCATCACCAGGGCGGCCGGGGCGCACAGCATCCACGCCAGGCGCCGTTCGGCCTTCCTGCCCTCACTCATCGCCTTGCGGTTGTCCACGGCGGGCTTCGGCTCGGAGCCCTCCGCCTTCGGGGTGGTCGCGGTCACGGGAGGACCCCCTGGGACTTCAGCGCCGCGTCGAGTTCCTCGCGCAGCTCGTCCGCGGTCCGTTCCGGATCGATGGCCGAGGGCGGTGAGAGGATCTTCGCGGTGACGGTGGACAGGTTCTGGTAGGCCGGGGTGAGCGGGCGCACCGCGGCGTCGGCGAGGGCCGCGCGAATGGTCTCCTTCGGCGGGTACTCGGTCGCCATCGTCGGATTGGTCTCGGGGTCGGCCGGCTTGTCCGGGTCGAGCGGGGTCGTGTCGTCGTAGACGCTCTCGATGCTGGGCGGCAGGCCCGAGCGCAGCGCCTGGTACTTCTGGCTCTCCGGTTTGCGCAGGCACAGCGCCGCCTCGAAGGCCTCCGGCTTGTTGGTCGAGTAGGAGCTGACCGCCAGGTTGTAACCGCCGGCGGTGGCACGGCTGGTGTCGCCCTCGTCGACGGTCGGGTAGCGGGCCCACTTGAGGTGCTCCAGCTCGTCCGGCTTCTCCTGGGCGTAGGAGGCGTACACGTAGGGCCAGTTGAACTGGAAGGCGCCGCGCCCGTTCTGGAAGGCGAGCCGGACCTCGTCCTCCTGCTGGTTGGACAGCGACGGGCTGGTGATGCCGGACGTCGAGATGTCCTTGAGGATCTTCAGGGCCTCGACGACACCCTCGTCGACGATCGCCTCCGTGCCGTCCGCGGACAGCAGTTGGCCGCCGGTCGAGGCGACCAGGCTGTTGAAGAACACCACCAGGCCCTCGTACTGGGCGCCGGTGAACAGCACCCGGTGCGGTTTGCCCTCGGCCTTCAGCTCCTTGGCGGTGTCGATCATCTCCTGCCAGGTGGCGGGGGGTTCGGGCGTGATGCGCTCGTCGTACCAGAGCAGCCGGACGTTGGTGTTCTTCGGAGCGCCGTAGACCTTGTCGTTCCAGATCGCCGTCTCCAGCGGGCCCGGCAGCACGTCCTCCACGGCCTGTTCGCGGTTCTCGCCGGTCCACTCCTCGATCCAGCCGGCCTCGGCGAACTCGGGGATCCAGGTGACGTCGAGCCCCAGCACGTCCAGGCCGCTGTCCTCGGCGGCCAGGCGCCGGACCATCTGCTCACGCTGGCCGTCCGCGTCCCGCGGCAGCTGGTGGTAGACGATGCGGTACCTGCCGTCGGCCTCGGCGTTGCACTGGTCGACCACCTGCTGAAGGCTCTCCTCGGGGGAGAGGTAGAGGTTCACCACTGGGGTGCCGCCGCCACCGCCCCCGCAGCCGGCGAGCAGCCCCACTGCCAGTACCGAGGCTCCCGTCGCGGCGGCGAAGCGGCCCGGCGGCCGCCCGGCCCTCACTGGTGCCCACGCTTTCACCATCAGGATCAGGCCTCCTTGCCTGCGCCGCCCTTCCCTGGAGCGGCCTCACCAACCGGTGTGTGCGGCAGATGCGCAGCACGTTGATGCTCGTTCTGCCACGCGTCAAGCGATGTACACCCGTCCGTGGCGACGGGTTGTCACTTTTCGGCCGCAGCCGGTTCCCACGGCCCGGCCCCGGCCTCCGTCGGCGTCACGGACGGAGGACCACGGTGATCGGTGGAGCCCGGAGCTTCGGAAAACCATTTCCCAGTGTCCTGCGGCCGACCCCTTTCCGCGCCCGGGACGGGGCCGGTCGGGGGCGTTGACAGCACACGCCTCCGCACTCCATAGTCATTCCACTAATCAACTAGTGAAAGGGTGTGCAGGGGGTTGGAGTTCCGCATCGATCGGCGTGGCGGCGTGGCCGCCTACCAGCAGATCGTTCAGCAGACCAAGCAGGCGCTGCGGCTGGGCGTGCTGCTGCCGGGGGACCGGTTGCCGACGGCGAAGGAGGTCGCGGAGACCTGCGCGGTCAACCCCAACACCACGCTCAAGGCCTACCGCGAGCTGGAACGGGAGGGCCTGGTCGAACCCCGCCCCGGCCTCGGCACGTTCGTGCGGCGGTCGCTGGCCCGGCCGCAGGCGGGCGCCGACTCACCGCTGCGCGGGGAGCTGGAGGCGTGGATGACACGGGCGCGCGACGCGGGCCTGGAACGGGAGGACGTGACGGCGCTCGTCGCCTCCGTCCTGGAGGAACGGTACGCCGGGACCACAGCCACCGAGACGACCGGGCAGACCCGGCCGACGACCGGGCGCACGGGCGCCCGGGACACGAGGAGCACAGGATGAGCGAGGGCATGGGCTACGGGGAGGGCGGCGAACCCGCCATGGAGGCCCGAGGGCTGGGCAGGAAGTACCGACGCGGCTGGGCGCTGCGGGACTGCTCGTTCCGGCTGCCGGCGGGACGCATCTGCGGCCTGGTCGGACCGAACGGCGCGGGCAAGACGACACTGCTCGCGGCGGCGGCGAACCTGCTGCAACCCACCGAGGGAAGCCTGCGGGTCTTCGGCGCCGCGCCACCGTCCGCCGAGGCGAACCGGCGCACCGCGTTCCTCGCCCAGGACAAGCCGCTGTTCCGCCGCTTCACGGTGGCCGAGACCCTGCGGATGGGACGTGAGTTGAACAGCACGTGGCACCAGGCGGCGGCCGAGGACATCGTGCGGGCCGGCGACATCCCGATGGACGCGCGCATCGGCACCCTGTCCGGTGGCCAGCGCACCCGGGTCGCGTTCGCCCTGGCCTTCGGTAAGCGTCCCGACCTCCTGCTGCTCGACGAACCGATGTCGGACCTCGACCCGCTGGTGCGCCACGAGTTGATGGGGCTGCTCATGGCCGAGGCGGCGGAACACGGCACCACCGTGCTGATGTCCTCGCACATGCTCACCGAACTGGAGAACGTCTGCGACTACCTGCTGGTGCTCGCGTCGGGCGGGTTGCGGCTCGCCGGTGACGTCGACGAACTCCTCACCGCACACGCGCTCGTCACCGGCGCCCGGGCCGACGAGCACGTCAACGTCTCCTTCGGCGCGCACACCGTGGTCGAGTCCCGCACCAGCGGACGTCAGGTCACGGCGCTGCTGCGGCCCGACGGGCCGATCGCCCCCTTCTGGCAGACGGACACCCCCACCCTGGAGGAGCTGCTGCTCGCGTATCTGCGCTCTCCCGGTGCCCCGCCGCTGCTCAGCCCGAGTGCGCAGGTCAGCGGCTCGGTCGACTCCGAGGCAGTCGCCGCATGAGCGCGCCGGCGAACACCGCGACCCCCACCCGTTCCCAGCGCTCCGGCCGTCCCGGCAGCGCCGACGGCAGGCTGCCGCGACTGCGCGGCCTGTACTGGCTGGTCTGGCGGCAGCACCGCTCCGCCTTCTGGACGCTGCTGGGCGCCACCGCGCTCGCCCTCGCCTACGTCGTCTTCCGCCGGGCGGAGATGACGGACTACCTCAACGGCTTCGACTGGCCCGACCCGTCCCCGTCGGACGACTGGCAGACCGGTTTCGCGCCGTACGTCTCGCACATGCAGCTCGTCGCCTTCGCCCTCGGCTGCCTGCCGGTCCTGCTCGGAGTCTTCCTGGGCGCCCCCATGTTCGCCCAGGACCTGGAGAACGGCACCGCCAAACTCGTCACCTCGCAGGCGGTGGGCAGGGTCCGCTGGCTCGTCACGAAACTGGGCATCACGATGCTGGTCGTGGTGGTGTCGACGGTCGCGCTGTCCACGGCGTTCGGCTGGTGGTGGCAGCCGATCAGCGGCCGGAACAGCTCCATGACGTGGTCCTCGGGCGCGGTGTTCGACACCACCGGACCGGTGCCTGTGGCCCTGGCCCTGTTCACCGTCGCCGGCGGGGCGGCGATCGGCATGCTGCTGCGGCGCACCCTGCCAGCGATGGTGGTCACCTTCGGCTTCGCAGTCGTCACGCAGCTGATCTGGACGCGCGTGCGGCTGGAGCTCGGCGACGTGGTGCGGGCGACCACCACGAACGGCGTCCGGGCGGACGACTCCTGGCCGGCTCTGCCCGCGGGCGCCGAAGAACTCGACCAGTCCTACATCACGGACAGTGGTGAACTGCTCGGCTGGTCCACCTGCGCGCACGAACCCTCGGAGCAGGCGGTGGCAGCATGTCTGGACGAGGCGGGCGTCGTCGGCTGGGCGGTCGACTACCTGCCCGTCTCACAGATGCCGTCCATGCAGTGGCTGGGGTCGGGCATCCTGTTCGCCCTGACGGCCGCCGTGGTGGTCTTCCTCTGCCTCTGGGGCCGCAAGCGCGTCGTCTGACCCCCGAAGCCGACCCCTCGGTGAGGGGGCCGGCTTCGGGGCCGTGCTCCCGCCGTCAACCGATCAGCACCGCGAAACGTAGTTCTGGATGCGGCCCGTGGAGAGGTAGTAGTCGCTGACGTAGGTGCGGGCGATCGGGTTGTAGAGGCCGGCCCAGATGTTGTAGCCGTTCACCGAGGTCCCGTACGTCCAGCAGTCGACCTCGACCTTGGTGCCGTTGCCGAGGGTGAACCTGACGGAGTAGCTGGTGCCCGGGCCGGTGCGTGCCTTCAGGCCGCTGGGCGCGTTCTTCACGTACGCGCACCACGCCCTCGGGTCGCTGCCCGAGTGGCCGCAGCGGAACGCGTCGGCGTTGGCGGACGGCGCGAACACCATGCCGGCGGCCAGCATGCCGGCGACGGCGCCGAACAGGGTGGTGTTGCGGAGACGGCGGCGATTTCGCATGTTCCCTCACATGGGTTCACGGAGTTCGTACGGTGGTTCCGGCGGCTTGGTCGGTGCGGTGCCGCCGGTGCGGTGCCGGTACTCGCGGGATCACCGTACGGGCCAAAACCCCTGTGGCCCTTGCCTGTTCGCGCCATCAGATTGACGCCCGGCGCCAGGGGGGCGAGGACGGTCGGCCGCCGACCGAGCGGTGAGGCGTGCGCCGCCGCCGGGCTCGCCGCGGCTGCGGGGCGCCGGCTCCGAAACAGCCGTCGGGCCCGCACCCGGGTGCCGAAGCAGCTCAGGTGCGGGCCCGTACGTGGTGGCCCGGGCGGTTCAGCCCGGCCAGGACCCCGTCAGCTTGCGGACGCCCGCGGCACCGCCGCGGTCGACCGCCGCCTTCACCAGGGCGAAGATCGCGCCCTGCAGTGCGGCAGCGGGCAGCACCTCGCGCCAGCTGCGGTGCTCGTCCATCGGCTGCGGAACCTCTTCGTCGTGACCGGTGGCCTTCCACACCTTGCGGAAGGCCGCGCTGGCCAGCGCACCGCCGGCCATACCGATCGCGATGCCCACCGGGCGGTAGAGCAGCTTCGACACGGTCACCACCTGCCCTTGTGGTTGTTGCGGCGGCGCAGCAGCACCATGGCCACCAGCACCACGGCACCGACGGCCAGCAGCGGGCCCGGGTGGCGGCGCCCGGCCTCAGCCGCGCGCGCCGCGGACTCCCGCAGCTGCTCCGGTGTGCGCTCCTGCACGGCCTGGGCGGCCTGCCCGGCCTTGTCCTGCACGGTGTGCGCGGCGTGGCTGGCCTTCTCCTGCGCCTGGGAGCGCACCTCGGCCACCTTCTCCTGCGCCTGCGAGCGCACCTCGGCCACCTTCTGGTGCGCCTGTCCCTTCACGTCTGCTTTCGCCGCCAGCTCCTCCACGGTGTCCCCGAGCTGCTCGCGGGTCTCCTCGACCTGCTTGCGCAGCTCCTCGGGGCTGCTGGCGTCGGGGCCGCCGGCCCCGGGAGTGCTCGTCATCGACGTACCCTTCCCTTGATCTCCTCGACGTCGGCCTTCGTGCTGCTCATCGCCTGCTCAGGCGTGGGCGGCGTGGCCTGGCTGACCTGCTTCTTCCCCACGAGCGCCATCACACCCGTGATCACCAGCAGCACACCCGCGACGATCAGCGCGGCGCCCCAGACCGGCATGGCCAGGGAGAGGGCCGCGATCGCGGCGACCACGATGACCTGCAACGCGAGAAAACCGAAGACTCCGGCACCACCGAACAGGCCGCCGCCGAGACCGGCCTTCTTGCCCTTCTCTCTCAGCTCTGCCTGCGCCAGCCGCATCTCGCTGCGGACCAGCTCCGAGAGCTGCGCGGACGCTTCCTTGACCAGCTCACCGGCCGACGACTCGGATGTGCCGGTCGTGCCGGCGGTGCCGGTCGTGCCTGACGTGCGGTGGTCCACAGGACCGCTCACTGCGCTCACCTCTCTTCGTACCGTGAGAAGTCCAGGTACCCGCTGAGAGACGACTAATCATGCAGCGAGCACGCACCGCGTCGGGTCCGGGCGGGCCCGTCGCCTCAGCGCAACGCCAGGCGCCACTCGCCGGAGCGCATGAGCGTGCCCGGCGGGTACTCGAACTCCACGGTGCCGAGCCGGGTGAAGCCGAGCTTGCGGCAGACGCCGTTGGAACCCCGGTTGTCGACCGACGGGAAGGCGTGCAGGTACGGGTGCCGTTCCTCGGCACGGACGGCGACGACCAGTGCGGCCAGGGCCGCGGCGGCGATGCCGCGTCGCTGGTACGGAGGGAGTACGCCCCAACCGGCCTCGTACACCGTCTCGCCGCGCCACTCGCGTTCCCAGTAACCGATCAGGCCGACCGGTGCCGCGTCCGGAAGCAGGACGACGCGGAACATGCGGCCGTCGCCAGTACCGGGCAGTTCCAGATAGCGGCGGTGGCGGCCGGGCAGGGCGGCCTCCGGTTCCGGACCGCCGAGGTGCTCGGTCATCTCGGGGCTGTTGTGCAGCCGGAGCAGGGGGAGGTCGTCGGCGGAGTAGGGCTCGATGCGTACCCGTGGGCCGGCCCGGTCGGCGTCCGTGAGGTGGGGCGTCACTCGCGTTCCTGTTCGCTCGGCGGCGGCCGGTACCGGCCGCCCGTCGTCACGATCACAGCACGCCGCTCGGACATGTCCGGCCGGCCCGGAAGGCCCCTGCCCGGCAGCCCGGCCCCGGACGCCGGACTCAGCAGCGGAAAGGCAGGGACGCGACCCGGTTGTCGAAGCTCGACGGGATCAGCCGCGGTTCGCCCACCGAGCGGAGCCGGGGCAGCCGGGTCAGCAGCTCGCGCAGCAGGGTGCGCATCTCCTGCCGGGCCAGGTGGGTGCCCAGACAGAAGTGCGGGCCGCCGCCGCCGAAGCCCACGTGCGGGTTGGGCGAGCGGGTGATGTCGAAGGCGTGCGGGTCCGGGAAGACGGAGGCGTCCCGGTTGGCGGCCGCGAAGTAGAGCGACACCTTGTCGCCGGCGGTGAACCGGCGTCCGCCCAGCTCGTGGTCGCACGCCAGGGTCCGCCGGAACTGGATGATCGGGGTGCTGTGGCGCACGATCTCCTCGACGGCGCCGTTCAGGTGGGCGTCCAGGTCCGACATCAGCAGTTCCCGCTGCTCGGGGTGGGTGCTGAGCAGGTGCAGGCCGTGGGCGAGCGCGTTGCGTGTCGTCTCGACGCCGGCGACCAGCAGCAGCGAGAAGAACGAGCCCAGCTGCCGGGAGGTGAGCCGCTGACCGTCCACGTCCGCGGTCACGAGAGCCGAGATCAGGTCCTCCCGCGGCGCCCGCCGCCGCTCCCGGCCGATGCCCGCGATGACGACGTGCATGCGGGCGAGGGCGCGCAGCCCGCGGCCGGGCACCCGGACCCGGCTGCGCAGGGAGCGGTGCACGCCGGTGTCCGCGGACGCCCGGTCGATCAGGCCCAGGATCTGGGCGCGCTGCCGGTCCGGGATGCCCATCATCGAGCAGATCACCTCGTACGGGAGGCGTCCGGCGACGGCCGCCACGAAGTCCCCGGACCCCAGCCGGGCGGCGTCGTCCGTGATCCGGGCGGCGGTGTCGCGGATGTCCTGCTCCAGGCGGTCGATCAGCCGCGGGGTGAACGCCCGGGAGACGACCCGTCGCAGCCGGGCGTGCTCGGGGTCGTCGAGGTTCACCATCGAGTCACCGAAGAGGGTCCGCACCCAGCGGGCGGGCTCGGGGGTGGTCACGCCCGGCCCGGACAGGAACACCTGCGGTGTTCTGGCCGCCTTCACCACGTCCGCGTGCCGGACGAGTGCGTAGTGGCCGGGGCCGTGGACGGCCGGCACCAGGACGGGCGCGTCCGCGCGGCGCAGGGCGTCGAAGACCCGCTCGCGTTCGGCGGCGGGGCGCCGCCAGAAGTCCGGGTGGGCCAGGCCGTGGGGCGCCGACGAGGGACTGTGCGTCGCTAGGGACATGATCACTTTCCGTCAGTCGACCGATGGTGGTCACATTGACGAGGAAAAGGGACATACAAGTCAAGATCCGACACAGTCGGCGCCCGGTGGCGGCGGAAGCGGGCGGTGAGGTTCACCCGCACTGCTCAGAGCGGTGCGGCGCCGCGCTCGACCGGCAGCTCGTAGACGATCTCCAGCCCGTCCTCCTCGTCCCACTGCTCGCCGACCCGGACGAACCCGAAGCGGCCGAGGGTGGCCAGCGAGCCGGTGTTGTCGGGGCTGACGGACGCGCGCACGGTCCGGACGCGGGGCTCCGCCGCGGCCCGGCGCAGCAGCTCCGCCAGCATCCCGGTGGCGTGCCCGCGCCGCCGGTGCTCCGGTACGACCGAGTAGCCGACCTCGACCATGCCCGCCTCGTCCGGTGGCCCGTGGAAGCCGGCGTGCCCCACCACGTGGCCCTCTGGCGGGCAGACGGCGACGCGGGCGATCCAGCGGGCGCTCTCCGGATCCGCCGCCAGCTGGTCCAGTCGCAGGCGCCAGAGCCACCGGGCGCGCTCGGTCGTGAAGTAGTCGGTCAGCGGCACGCCGGACAGGGCACGGGCCCGGTCGAGGTCGCCGTCGAGCAGTGCGCCCATGGTGGCGGCCGTCAGCTTGACGAAGCGCAGCCGGGCAGGGGAGGAGGTCCGCGTCGGGACCGGGTTCCGGGGGTCTGTCACAGCGGGAAGCATCAACCGGCCCGACCCGGGTGTCCACCGCTTTTCACCGGGCCGGTGATCCGGGGGTTTCACACGCTCACAAGAGGCAAGAAGCCTGTCATGTCCACACGGTATGGGTACGGAGGGGCGGCGAGGGCCATCGCCCTCATTGCTGACGTCGCGGCCCTCATCATCGGCCTCTGGATCCTGATGTACCTGCTCGACGCCAACCGCGGGAACGAGGTGGTGAGCTTCCTCCGAGAGGCCACCCAGTGGCTCGCCGGATGGTCCTACGACCTGTTCACCTTCGACAAGGAGTGGATGCAGGTCGTCTTCGGTTACGGACTGGCAGCGGTGGTCTACCTGGCCGTCGGCCACCTCTTCGCTTCCCGCATGCGCCGCGTCTGACCGCACCCCCGGACCCGCACGCCCGACGCCTCACCAGAGGCCCGGGCCGGATCCTGCCGGGCCGGTCAGGTGTCCGCGGGCGTCTCGGGACGGTCGATGACCCGCAGCCAGCTCCCGTCCGGCTGACGACGGGCCACCTGGACCCGGCCGCCGGTGCTGTCGGCGTCGCGGGTGGAGGTGAGAGCCAGGTCGCCGTAGTACACCGTGGGCAGCGGCTCCTCCACGGCGAAGGGCAGCGCCGCGTGTTCGAGCATGCGGGCGCACACCGCGCGGATCGCGTCCCGGCCGACGGTGGTGGAGCCCGGCGGAAAGGCCAGTACGGCGTCGGGCGCGTACAGCTCGGCCAGTCCGTCGGCGTCCCGGGCGTTGGCCCGTTCCACGAACAGCCTGGCCAGGTCCTCTGGGGTGGCGGCCGACTCACGGGTCGGGTGCATCAGTGTCTCCTCGGGCTCGGGCATCGGGTCTCGCAACCACCCTGCGACGCCCCTCCCCATAAGTCCAAGAGCTGATCACGCTGGCCACTAGCATCGTTGCTTATGGAACTCCACCAGTTGCGGTACTTCGTCGCGGTGGCCGAGGAGCGCAGCTTCACCCGGGCCGCGGAGAGGCTGCACGTGGCGCAGCCCGGCGTCAGCGCGCAGATCCGCCGGCTGGAGCGTGAACTCGGTCAGGAGCTGCTGGACCGCTCCGGGCGTGCGGTGCGCACCACGGCCGTGGGCGCGGCCGTGCTGCCCCACGCACGCGCCGCGCTCGACGCGGTGCGTGGTGTCCGGCTCGCCGTCGAGGAGCTCACCGGCCTGCTGCGCGGACGGGTCGCGCTCGGCACGGTCACCTCGCACCCCGTGGACCTGCCCGGCCTGCTGGCGGCGTTCCACCGGGACCACCCCGGTGTGGAGATCACCCTCGGCGAGGCGGACAGCGACCGGTTGGTCGACGAGTTGCGCACCGGACGGCTCGACGCGGCGATCGTCAGCGTGGGGGAGGTGATCCCGGAGGGGCTGGCCGCCCACGTGGTGGACGAGCAGCGGATCGTGGCAGCGGTGAGCCACGAGCACGAGCTCGCCGGCCACCGGGGGAACACCCCGCTCGCCGAGCTGCGCGACCGTCCGCTGATCAGCCTGCCGCGCGGCACGGGTCTGCGGGCGCGACTCGAGGAGGGGTGCGCGGTCGCCGGCTTCACGCCCCGGGTGGCGTTCGAGGCCGGCGACCCGGAGACGGTGGCCCGGTTC
>NZ_BAAHCA010000040.1:0-16091 GCF_054776295.1 Streptomyces sparsus | reverse complement strand
GGCAGGGCGGGGCGGCCGGGCGGGGGGCTGCCTGCTCCAGCACGAGGTGGGCGTTGCTGCCGCCCATGCCGAAGGAGGACACGCCGGCCCGCAGCGGGCGGCCGGGGCCGGCCGGGGCCCACGGGGTGTGCTGCGACTGCACGCGCAGGTTGAGGCGTTCGAGGTCGATGGCGGGGTTCGGCTCCCGGTACCCCGGAGTGGGGACGAGCTGTCCGCGGTCGAGGCAGAGCACGGTCTTGAGCAGCCCGGCGATGCCCGCGGCGCCTTCCAGGTGGCCGATGTTCGTCTTGACCGAGCCGACGGCAAGTGCTGAGGTCCGGTTCGCCGCGGTGCCGAGCACCGCGCCGAGTGCGGAGGCCTCCACGGGGTCGCCGACTCTGGTGCCGGTGCCGTGCAGTTCGACGTAGCCGACGCGGCCGGGGTCGACGCCGGCCCGGTGGTAGGCGGAGCGCAGCACCGCCTGCTGGGCGTCGGCGTCGGGGACGGTGAGGCCGCCGCCGGAGCCGTCGCCGTCGCTGTTGGTGGCGCCGCCGCGGATCACGGCGTAGACGTGGTCGCCGTCCGCCAGGGCCCGGGACAGCGGCTTCAGCACCACGAGGCCGGCGCCCTCGCCGCGGACGTACCCGTTGGCGCGGGCGTCGAAGGTGTGGCAGGCACCGTCGGGGCTGAGGGCTCCGAACTGGGCGGCCGCACGGGTGCTTTCGGGGCTGAGGTTGAGGTGCACGCCTCCGGCGAGTGCCAGTTCGCAGGTGCCGAGCCGCAGGCTGTCGCACGCCTGCTGGACGGCGACGAGGGAGGAGGACTGCGCGCTGTCCACCGTCATGCTGGGGCCGTTGACGCCGAGGGCGTACGACAGCCGGTTGGCTATCAGGGCGCGGTTGAGTCCGGTGAGCGTGTGGTGTCCGACGGTGTCGGGGCCCTGCCGCCCGACGACGTCGGCGTAGTCGCAGACGTCGGCGCCGATGAACACGGCGGTGGACCGGGGCGCGGCGTCGGCGGGAATGCCCGCGTCCTCCATCGCCTCCCAGCCCAGTTCGAGGCAGAGGCGGGCCTGCGGGTCCATGGCGTCGGCCTCGCGCGGCGAGATGCCGAAGAAGGCCGCGTCGAACTCGGCGGGGGCGCTGAGGTATCCGCCGCGGTGGGGGGCGAAGCCCCCGCCCGGCATGGCGAAACCGTCGTGGGGCGCCCCGGTGCGCCGGTCCTCGGGAGTGTCGACGACGGCGCTGTCCCCACGGGTGAGCAGGGTCCAGAAGGCGGCCGGGCTGTCGGCACCGGGCAGCCGGCACGCGAGGCCGACGACGGCCACGGGCTCGTGCTCCGGAGCGGTGGTCCGGGCGTCGCTGGGCACCGGCTCGTTCATCGATGGCACTCCAAACACCATGGGAAGAGCGTGGGGGCAGCCCTCACATTCGCACGTGGCACGGTGCGCCCGGCGGCCCGGCGAAGTGCTCTAGGGGAATTCCTAAGCACGTCGGGAGGCGCTTTCGCCCCGGGGAATCGGCACGGCAGGGAGGGGGCGGCGGGTGGGGTGCGTGCGGTCTCCGTAGCGAGTGCGGGAGGTCGGCGCAAGGGGTCGAAGACTAGGTGAATGCCCGAGATGCGGCGTGCACGCTGAAAGGGCGGCAGTCGCTGCCGGGATCTCTCGGTGCGCGTGCTCGTGCGGCCGGACGGTGTTCGGTCGGTGTGCCGCAGCCGTGCTCCCGCGACCAGAAGAGGGCGGATCGATGACCGCGACAACCGTGCTGACGCCGTCGCGTGCCCAGGAGCGGCGTACCAGGTCGAGGCTGGCCGCGTCGGCGGCGGCCGTCGACGGCGTCGCCGTCGGGAACGCGGACTTCGCCGCGTGGCTCGCGGGCCGGCGGCGAGCACAGGTCCAGCGCGTGGACCGGGTGTCCTTCGCGGAGTTGGACGGCTGGGACTTCGACGAGGCCACCGGTGATCTGCGGCACGCCAGCGGCAGGTTCTTCTCCGTGCACGGTCTGCGTGTGCGGTCGGACTTCGGTCCGGTGGCCGAGTGGGAGCAGCCGATCATCTCCCAGCCCGAGGTGGGCATCCTGGGGATCGCGCTGCGTGACTTCGACGGGATCCCGCACGTGCTCATGCAGGCCAAGTCGGAGCCGGGCAACGTGAACGGCGTGCAGCTCTCGCCGACGGTGCAGGCGACGAAGAGCAACTACACCGGTGTGCACGGGGGTTCGGCGGTCCCGTATCTGGACTGCTTCCGCCGCCCGGCACCCGGTGCGGTGGTGGCGGACGTGCTGCAGTCGGAGCAGGGGTCGTGGTTCCTGCACAAGCGGAACCGGAACATGATCGTCGAGGTGGGTCCGGAGGTCGAGGCCGCGGAGGACTTCGTGTGGCTGACGCTCGGGCAGGTGAACACGCTGCTCGGGCAGGACGACCTGGTGAACATGGACGCGCGGACGGTGCTGTCGTGCCTGCCGGACTGGCGGCTCGGGGCCGCGGACCAGGAGGAGGCGCTGCTCACGGACGCCGAGTTGCGGAGCTGGATCACGCGGCGCCGCGCCGAGCACGAGCTGTCCGTCACGCCGATCGGCCTGGGCGCCACGACGGGCTGGCACTGCGGTGAGCGTGAGGTGTCCCACGAGCGCGGTCAGCACTTCAGTGTGGTGGCGGTGGACGTCTCCTCCGGCCGGCGTGAGGTGTCGGCGTGGTCGCAGCCGCTGCTGGAACCGCACGGGACGGGCCTGGCCGCGCTGTTCGTACGCCGGGTGGACGGCGTACCGCACGTGCTGCTGCGGGCCCGGGTCGAGCCGGGCTTCGCGCTGCTGGTGGAGCTGGGCCCCACGGTGCAGTGCACCCCCGGCAACTACACGCATCTGCCGCCGGAGGCGCAGCCGCCGTATCTGACCGACGTGTTGGAGCGGCGTGCGGCCGTCCGCTACGACGTGCTGCTTTCGGAGGAGGGTGGCCGCTTCCTGCACGCCCGGAGCCGCTACATGATCATCGAAGTGGAGGACGACGTGACGGTGGTCTCGGACGAGTTCCGTTGGGTGTCGCTGCGCCAGGTCGACGAGTTGCTCCGCTACAGCCATCATCTGAACGTGCAGGCCAGGACGCTGGTCGCGGCGCTGAGGTCGCTGTGACGGGGGGCGTGGACCGGCCCCTGCGGCTGGGCGCGCTGGGCACGTCGTCCATCGCGTGGCGGCGGGTGCTCCCGACGGCGGTGCGCACGCCCGAGGTGGAGCTGGTCGCCGTGGCCGGGCGGAGCACCGAGAAGGCGGCGCACTTCGCCGACCGGTTCGGCTGCGCGGTCGCCGAGAGCCCGGAGGCACTGCTGGCCAGGCCGGACGTGGAGGCGGTGTACGTCTCCACCCCGACCGCGCTGCACCGCACGTGGGCCGAGCGGGCGCTCCGGGCGGGCAAGCACGTCCTGGTGGAGAAGCCGATCGGGACCGACGCAGCCGAGGCGCGGGCGCTGTGCGCGCTGGCCGGCGAGCGGGGGCTGGTGCTGCGGGAGAACTTCATGTTCCTGCACCACCCCCAGCACGACCACGTGCGGGAGCTGGTGCGGCGGGGCCGGCTGGGCCCGCTCGCGTCGTTCCGCGCCGCCTTCTGCATTCCCCCGCTGCCGGCCGACGACATCCGGTACCGGGCCGAACTGGGCGGCGGAGCGCTGCTCGACGTCGGTGTGTACCCGCTGCGCGCGGCGGCGCACCTGCTCGGGCCGGGGCTGCGAGTGGCCGGTGCGACGCTGCGTACCCGGGGCGGCGACGGGCTGGACCTGTCCGGTCAGGTGCTGCTGGTGTCACCGCGGGGTGTGCTGGCCGAGCTGGCCTTCGGCTTCGAGCACGCGTACGCCTCTACGTACACGTTGTGGGGCGAGCGGGCCCGGCTCACCGTGCCGCGTGCGTTCACGCCGCCGCCCGCCCATCAGCCACTGCTGGTGTTGGAGGAGCAGGACCACGAGGAGCACTTCCACCTGCCCGCGTTCGACCAACTGCAGCGGTGCCTGCGCGAGTTCGCCGAAGTCGTCCGCAGCGGCGGCGCCGCCGCGGACACGGTGCGCCGCGAAGCGGCGGTGGAGGCGATGGAACTTGTCGACGCCGTGCGGGAAACGGCGGTGCGTGTGATGGTTCCGGCTGCCGACGAGGACGCCGACGGAACAGAATCTATAAAAACGCCTTGAACTGATCATGCTAATTTCATCTTCATGACGGCCAAGGCAGCCCGGGCGAACACCCGGACTTTTACACAGAACGCTCGGAGAGCTCAAATAGTACAGGCGTCCATCGAAACGCTCGCCGCACTGGGCTATGCGAAGACCTCGTTCACCAGGATTTCGCAGCACGCGAAACTGAGCAGTACGGGGATGATCTCCTACCACTTCTCCGGAAAACCGGAGCTGTTCGCCGAAGTGGCCGACATCATCCTCACGGCAGCCGAGCAGGACACGGGTGCCCGTCTCAGCGACGCACAGACCCACCGCGGGAAGCTGCGTGCCTACATCGCCTCCCATGTGGAGTTCACCGCACGCTATCCCGAGCACACCAAGGCGCTGACGGAGATCGTCACCATGGTGCGCGAGGGGCAGATCGAGGGCCTGGGGGACATCGAACACAGCGTCCTGTCCGTGGAGCGCCTGGTCTCGCTGCTCGAAGAAGGGCAGCAGGCGGGCGAGTTCGGCACGTTCGACGCCCTCACCATGGCCCTCACCATCCGGGGCGCGATCGACAACGTCCTGCGGCACCACCAGCGGCAGCCGGACATCGACCTCGACCGGTGCACGCGTGAACTCACGGACGCCTTCGACCGGTGCACCCGGCCGGACTAGTCCTGCCGAGGCGCCCCACCCAGGCCGCCGCTGTCCGACGGCCCGGCGGCCGTACCCCCCGGAGACGGCTCCATGAATCCCCCCACACCACGTTCCGCTCCGCCACCGTCCCCCACCACCGGGGTCGGGAGCCGGGAGACCGCACCGGCGGGGCCACCGCCGGAACGGCGGGCCTTCGTCATCACCGTCGTGTGCGACATCGTGCTCCCGGTGGGCCTGTACTACCTCCTGCGTGCGGCCGGGACGAGCGAGATACCGGCCCTGCTGCTGAGCGGTGCGGCACCCGCGCTGCACGCGCTGTACTCGGCCGTGCGCCACCGCCGGCTGGACGCCATCGGGGTGTTCGCCGTCAGCCTGCTGGCCGTGAGCGCCGCCGCCTCGCTGCTGACCGCGGACCCGCGCATCGCCCTCGCCCGCAACGGCCTCTTCACCGCGCTTGTCGGGTTGTGGCTGCTGGTCACCCTGTTCACCTCGCGCCCGTTCACCTACCAGGCCCTGCGCGCCCTCCTGCCCGGCCGCAAGCCGCTGCTGGAACGCCTGTGGACCACCGATCCGGGCTTCCGCCGCGTGTGGCGCGCGCTGACCGTCCTGTGGGGCGTGGGCCTGCTGTGCGACGCCGTGCTGCGGGTCGTGATGGCCTACACCCTGCCCGTCGACAGCGTCCCCGCTCTCGACGGCATCCTGTACGCGGTGTCCTGGATCGGCCTCCAGGTCATCACGCAGATCGCGCTGTTCCGCACGGGCACACTGGCCAAGATCTTCGGGGACCGCCACGGACGAAGGTCCGGCTCCGGCCCCGGACCGGCCTCCGAAGCCGCCGAGCCCGCCGACCCCGCCCATGCCGCCGGTCCTGCCACCGATCCCGATCCCTCTGCCACTGCCACTGCCACTGCCACTGACGAGCAGGACGCGACGTCCGAACGGCCCCGGCAGGGGTGACGCGGCTTCCTCCGGTGACGGAGGCGTGTCCCCCCTGCCGAGGCGCGGCGCCCCGCCAGCAGGGCTGCCGGCGAAGTGGCGCCGCCGGTTCGAGAACGGTCTCCCCGCGTTCGAAGGTGAAGCGCCTGAAGCGGCGTGCTACGCGCCTCGGAAATTGACCGCGCCGAGGCGCTGGTCACCCGCGGCCGCGGTCGGGTGCCGGCTGGAGAATCGCGACCGGCCTCCGTGATTCCCGGGCTGTTCCCTTTCCCACCGGACGACGGTCAACGGGGTGGGTCCGCGTCGTCACGGAGAACACGCGAAGACCCCGCTCGGTCCGCGCAGCAGCACGGTACTCGCGGGGCCTTCCTGATATCCGTCGTGACGTCCCCGGTGATATCCGCGAGAAACGCGTTTCCGCTCCTCGGGAACGGCCTGCGGTGCCTCGGAGAAGTCGGCTGACGGGACCGCGGCACTACTTGGCGAGGAAGGCCAGGAGCGCGTCGTTCACTTCCTCCGCGTGGGTCCACAGCAGACCGTGGGGGGCGCCCTCGATCTCGACGTAGTCCGCCTGCGGCAGGGCCTCGCGGAACGGGTGGCCGGTGGCCTCGATGGGCAGGATGCGGTCGGCGGTGCCGTGCAGGATCAACGCCGGGACGTCGATCCTGGGCAGGTCGGCGCGGAAGTCGGTGGTCCAGGTGGGTACGCAGGCAGCCGACGCGTGCGGGGAGGCGCCCGCGGCGGTGTTCCAACTCGCCCGCACCACCTCCTCGCTGATGCGGGAGCCCAGGTTCTCGTCGAGGTTGTAGAACGCTTCGTAGAACTCGGTGAAGTAGGCGTACCGGTCCTTGGTGACGGCCTCGAGAATGCCGGAGAAGACGCTGCCGTCGACGCCGGTCGGGTTGTCGTCCGTCTTGAGCAGGTACGGCTCCAGCGATGCGAGGAAGGCGGCCTTGGCGACGCGGCGTGAGCCGTGGGTGCCGAGGTAGCGGCCCACCTCACCGGTGCCCATGGAGAAGCCGACGAGCACGGCGTCGTTGAGGTCGAGGGTTTCGAGCAGGGTGTGCAGGTCGCCCGCGAAGGTGTCGTAGTCGTAGCCGACGGTGGGCCGGCTGGAGCGTCCGAAGCCGCGCCGGTCGTAGGTGATGACGCGGTACCCGGCCGTCAGCAGGGCCGCGGTCTGCTTCTCCCAGGAGTCGCCGTCCAGCGGGTAGCCGTGGATGAGGACGACGGGCTGACCGCTTCCGTGGTCCTCGTAGTGGATCTCGATGTCGGCGCTGTTCTCCTGGCCGACGGTGACACGGGGCATGGCGTTCTCCTTCTGGACGGAGGGGCTGAGTGAGACGGGAGGACGGAGCGGCGGGCCGCTGCCTTCCGGTGCCGGCTGCGTTCCCCGGCGACGGACCAAACACTAGCCCACGATTGAGTTGTGCACAATCTTTCTGGGCAACTCAACCGCCCCCCACTCAATCGGGTGTCACTACAGTGGGGGGATGAACACCCACCCCGGCACCCCGGTCGAGGATGACGGTCCGCCCGTGCTCGACGACCAGTTGTGTTTCGCCCTGTACGCGGCCTCGCGGGCGGTGACGGCGCTGTACCGGCCGTTGCTGAGCGAGCTGGACCTCACGTATCCGCAGTACCTGGTGCTGCTGGTGCTGTGGCAGCGCGACGGCCTCACCGTCAAGGAACTGGGCGCGGACCTCCAGCTCGACTACGGCACCCTGTCGCCGCTGCTCAAGCGCCTGGAGACGAACGGGCTGCTGCGCAGGGAGCGCAGCAGCGACGACGAGCGGACGGTCCACGTCAGCCTTACCGAGGACGGGTCCGCACTGCGCGATCGGGCCCGCTCAGTCCCCGACACCATCGGTGACGCCATGGGACTAGAGCCGGAGGAGTTGCAGCACACGCGCGCCGTCCTGCGCCGGCTGACCGACAACGTGAGCCGGCACCACCACACCCGCTGAGCGGGGCGGCGGCGGCCTCCCGGCCGCCCCGTCCGCGGTTCCGTACGGGCGGCACCGAAGGTCCCGGCAGCCCAGGTCAGGGCAGCGGCGCGGCCCGCGCGGTCGACCAGAGCGCGTACCACTCCTCATGGCTGAGCCGAGGGGCCTCCGTGGCCGCGTCCCGGCAGGCCAGGATGCGTTCCGGGCGGGCGCTGCCGACGACGGGGGCGATGCGCGCGGGGTGGCGCTGGAGCCACCACAGCAGCACCGTCTCCGGCGTGGTGTCCTTCTCCCGGGCGAGCGAGGCGATCAGCCGCGCGGTGGCCTGCTCGGCCGCCGTTTCCTGCCGGCCGGTGAAGCGGCCCTGCGCCAGCGCGCCCCACGCCTGGAGGCGCACGTCATGGGCGCGGCAGTACTCGAACGTACCGAAGGGGAAGCCGTTGGCGGCTGCCGCGGGAGTGTTCACCAGGACACCCGCCTCCAGCCAGTCCCGGGCGTGCAGGCTCATCTCCAACTGGTTGGCCACCAGCGGCTCGTCGAGGCACTCCTGCAGTGCGGCCATCTGCGGCGCGGCCATGTTGGCCCCCCGAAGCCGCGCACCAGACCCTGCCCGCGCAGCCCGGTGAGCGCCTCGGCGATGTCCTGTGGGTCGGCCAGCGGGTCCGGCCGGTGGAGCAGCAGGACGTCGATGACGTCGGTGCGCAGGCGCGTGAGGCTCTCCTCGACCCGGCGGATGACGGTGGCGCCGCGCAGGTCGTAGAGCCCGGCCCGGTCGCCCTGCGGGAGGCGGATGCCGCACTTGGTCTGCAGCGTGATGCGCTCGCGCAGCTTCGGCGCCCTGGCCAGGACCTCACCGAAGACCGCCTCGGCCTTGCCGGAGCGGTAGATGTCGGCGTGGTCGAAGGTGGTGATGCCGCACTCCAGAGCGGCCTCGACGGCCGCTTCCGCCTGGGCGATCTCCGGCGCGCCGTAGGACTCCGTGTTCCAGTCGCCGCCGAGGCCCATGCAGCCGTAGAGCAGCCGGTCGGCGTGTGTCCCTGTTCCCGTTGCCATCCGCACGACCCTACGCCTGCGGCCCCAGGCAGCCGTCACGGCCACGCGTCAGCCTACCGGCGCGTCAGGTCGCCTGACGCCGGTGCTCGTTGACCGGTGGTGGGCGGCGTCCGTCCGGCCCGCGCCCGCTCGGACGGCCGCCAGCTGGAACAAATCCGGCGCGGCGGGGCGTTCTCCCAGTGGTCCTCCGGTTCCCAACAGGTGTGCAGCGACGCCCCCAGCAGCGGGGCGGGCCTCCGGAGGGTCCTGACGTCCCGGCGGGGCACTTGCGGGTACTCGCTGCGCAGACCCGACGGCCCGTCCGCCTGCCCGTCACCCCAACCGTCGGGCAGGCGGGGCCGATGCCCCTGCCGGGACGTCCCCGGCGCCTCCCAGGCGCAGCGCTGGCGGAAACGGGCACAGGCGTCACGGCCCCGCCGATGCGCCCGCGCCCGCTCCCTCACCCCTTCCGGCCGTGGGACGGGGCCGGGAATCACCGGGCGCAGGCAGGGTGCCTGCCATTGCCGTGCAGGTCCTCGAGATACACGTCATCTCCGCGGAAGAAGTCCCTTCCATCCCGCACCGGGTGATTCCCCCATTCTCGCGCAAGGCACCTGGCCAACGCCGAACTCCACTGAATTGGCTGCCAGTTGCCGAGGCGGGAACGCGCGGCACGACACTTCCGCCATCGCCTCCCGGATGTCCGCTCATGACTCGCGGCGATAACGGCGGATGAACACGGCGAGGCCGACTGATCCGGGAGCCGCAAAAGACGGGCAGGAATCCGGCGGCTTCACCGGCTCCGCACGGACGGGCACCGCGCTCTCCCGAGCACGCACCGGCCCGGCTCCTGCCCGTATCGTGCCCGAGGGGCGAACCGGACCCCGGACGGGGCACGGGTCCCCCGGGCGCGGGCCGCACGCGCACCCCAGCCGGCCCCTGCCCTGGTGACGGCTTCCGGGCGGCCGAGCCCACGGGCTGCCCGCTTCCTCACCGCGTGCACCTGCCGCACCGGTGGCGGCCGGAACACGGCCGGTGCAGACGCTACGCAGTCGCCCCGGCCTTTTCCGTCACGCGTTCCGATACCGAACGCGAGCGACGCCGACTTCGCACTGGTGACCGCGTGCATTCGGCGTTGACAAATGCCGGTACGTCCCCTTGCCGCCGGGGCCACCCGTCGTACGCGCCCCGTCGATCCGGTCGATATCCCACAGACTTCTTGTTGAACCGGACATACGACGGCGAGGGGAAGCCCACGCGCCGAAGGCTCGGTGGAGTCAGTGGCGCAGTTCCGCCCGAGTCCCGCGCTTTCACGCTCTCGGCATCCCCGCGGAGAACACCCGGAAGGCCTGCGCATTCCTCACCGGAGCGTCCGGTTTCGGGTTTGCCCGGCGGCTCGGACCCCTCGCTCGTGTCCGCCTCGATGCCCGCGGAACTGGGGAAACGACCAAGCGTCCGCTCTACAGGGGGGCTCTTGACAATCCCTGGCGCGAGTCCCAGGATTCTCCGCATGATCTTCTGGTGGGGCAGCGGTACCGCCTCGTCGCATCCCTGACACAAGCGGCTGCTCGGAAGCTCAATTTTTGCTCAAACAACCCGCCGCCAGACGAAACAACGTGAGCGCTACATGATTCCGCCCTTGGGTCTACCCACCGACTCAAGAGTCCTCTCACCAGGACCGCGCGATCCGCAGTCGGTGAACAGTCGAAGTGTGCCGAATACCGAGCACCGCTTACTCGCGCCCGGAAAGGTCAGCGAGTACTGCAATGCCGTTTTCGGCCACGGGCGGACAATTCCCATCGACCGTCGCTGGGCTGAGGTTCCGTACGGACTTCAACTGTGAGGTAACGCTGCGTCATGTTGCTGAATCGAGAATTCGAGCTGGCGTCATTGGCGTCGGCGCTGCGCGCTGCGGACGACGGCTACGGCTCTCTGACCCTGGTCGCCGGCCCTCTCGGCGTGGGCAAGTCGGCCCTCCTCGACGAGGCCGCCTCGATGGGGCAGGAGCGCGACGCCCTGGTGCTGCGTGCCAGTGCCACCCCCACCGAGCGGGACTACGCCGTCGGCGTGGTGCGGCAACTGTTCGAGCCCGCGTTCCGGCTCGCCCCCACGGAGACGAGGGACCGCTGGCTCTCCGGACCGGCCGAGCCCGCACGCGCCGTTCTCACCGCCCCCTGTGCGGAGGCCGGCGAGCCCGGCAGCCGGGAGCAGGCGGAGGCGGCGATGCACGGCCTGCTCAGCGCCGTGGAGCGGATCAGCCGGGAGCGCCTGCCGCTGCTCCTCCTGGACGACCTGCACTGGACCGACGCGGAGTCGCTGCGCTGGCTGCGGCATCTGGCCCGGCGGGTGTCGCAGATGCGCGTGTTCGTGGTGTGCACGATCCGGGAAGGTGACACCCTCGCCGAGCAGCGACGGGTCAACGAGGTGATCGCCCACGCCTCCCACACGCTCACGCCGGGCAGGCTGGACCTCGACGCGACCCGGGAGCTGGTGCGGCGGCGCCACGGAGAACGCTGCTCCGAGCGGCAGGTCGCCGCCCTGCACGAGGCGTCCAACGGCAATCCGCTGCTGCTGCGTGCGCTGATGGACTCCGAGGGCGACGGCGGGACTGCCGGCGGCCACCTGACGGCCCCGGGCGCCGACGGCTCAGAGGGCCCGGCCGCCGGACGGCCCTCGCTGCTCCACCAGCGTCTGCTGCTCTACTTCGATGCCCAGCCCGCGCACATCCGCCGCCTCGCCCGTGCGCTCGCCGTGCTCGGTGACCACACGCCGCCCGAGGTACTGGGACGGCTGGCCGGGCTCGACCCGGTGGGCCGGAACGAGGCGCTGCGCCTGCTGGCCAAAGCCGACCTGCTGACAGGTCGGGAGCTGCCGGAGTTCACCCACGCGCTGGTGCGCGAGGCGGTCCTGGAGGGCACCCCGCTGCCCGAACGCACCCGGCTGCACGCGCGGGCCGCGGAGCTGCTGTTCCAGGAGGGCCGCCCGGCCGAGGAGGTGGCCGAGCAGTTGATGGCGATCACCGTCTCGTTGGGTCCGTGGGCCACCCGGGTGCTGCGCAGCGCGGCCGGCGACGCCATGCGCCGCGGCGAGCCGCTCCTCGCCGCGCGCTACGTGCGGCGGGCCCTGCTGGACAACTCGGCCCACGGGGCGGAGCGGGGGCGGCTGCTGACGCAGCTGGCCGCGGCCGAACGCAGCTTCGCACCGCTGGCGTCCGTCCGGCACGTCTCGCAGGCCGTCACCCTGCTGGACTCGGCCGGTGAACGGGCCGCGGCGCTGGTGCGGCTCTCGCCCTTCCTGCTGGAGACGACGACCTTCCCGGTCGGGGACCTGCTCCGCCGGTCCGCCCAGGAGTTCGACCGGATGAGTCAACTCAGCACGGAAGAACGCGACTTAACTCTCCGTCTCGAAGCACGCTCCCGGTACGTCTCGGCTGGCGACGCGGCCTCGCTGGCGGACTCCGTCGCCCGGCTGCGGGAGTTGGGACCGCGACCGCCGGTGGGAACGGTCGGGGAGCGCGAGTTGCTGGCCGTGCTGCTCCAGGCGGCCACCGTCGGCGGCGCGGCCACCGCCGCCGAGGTCGCGGCGCTCGCGGGCGAGGTGCTCGACCGGGAACCGGCCACGCCCGGCCATGTGCACACGACTCTGCCGACGCTGGTCACCTCGCTGGTGGCCGCCGATCGGGTCGAGGCGCTCGTTCCGTGGCTGCGGACCGCGTACGGGCTGAGCACGCGGTCCGCCGGCGACGTGGAGCGGGTGGTCATCCGCGCCGAGCAGGCGGTGGCCGCTCTGGCCTGCGGGAGGGTGGCGACTGCCAGGTCCTACGCGTGGGAGTCGTTCGAGCGGGCGGACACCGACTACCGCGAGGTCGCCGAGCCCTCGGCGATCGCACTCGCGTCGGTGGCGATCCGCACCGGCGACGGTGCGCTCACGGAACGCCTTCTCGGCAACCGCTCCCGCGCCCCCGGGGATCCGATGTCGGGTGCACTGCTGTCCATGCTGAAAGGCGGGGCGGCCGTCCGCCAGGGTGATCCGCGCGGGGCACTGGACCATTTCCTGGAGGCGGGTCAGCGTCTGGAGCGCAGCGACTGGGACAACCCGGCGCTGCTGCCCTGGGCTTCGCAGGCGGCCCTGGTGCACGACCGGCTGGTCCAGCACCGGCAGGCCGTCGAGCTGAGCCGCGGCGAGGTCGAGCGGGCGCGGGCCTGGGGAGCGCCTGCGGCGCTGGGTCGGGCGCTCACCGTTCAGGGGCGGGTGACGGCCGGCCCGGCGGGGGTGGCCCAACTGCGTGAGGCAGTGGAGGTGTTGCGCTCCTCGGCCGACCGCTACGCGCTGTGCCAGTCGCTGCTGGCCCTGGGCAGGCGGTTGGAGCCGGCCTCCGCAGAGGCGAGGGCCGCGTTCCGCAGGGCGCATGCGCTCGCCGCGGACTGCGGTGCGCCCCGGTTGTCCGAGACCGCCGCACGCCTGCTGGGTGGTACCTCGGACACCCGTGAGGCCAACGGGCCCCGGCTGACGCCGGCCGAGTTGCACGTCGCACGGCTGGCGGCCTCCGGGCAGACGAACCAGGCCATCGCTGAGGAACTCGGCATCACCTCGCGGGGGGTGGAGAAGCACCTCACCAGCTGTTACCGGAAGTTGTCCATCAGGGGGCGGTCGGCCCTCGAGACAGCACTGCGGGAGGTCGCCCCGTCCGATGCCGCATCGCACAGCACCGTCCTTCCCTGACGTCGGCGTGCCCCGCGGTGCCGGCTCCCGACGGAACGCGCCCGCGCCGTACCGGGTGGCTGCGGCCACCCGGCTCGGCGATTTGTGCCCGCTGTCCGGCGTTGGTGGGTCGGTCGGGCCGCCGCGCCCGCCACAGCTCCGCGTCCGCAGCGGCGGCAGGCCGGCGGAGCACCGGCCGCCCGTCCCCGGGACGGCATTGTGCGGAAGTGCCGTACGGGGCCCGCCACCGCTGGAAGAGAGCGCTCCCATACCGTGGCACGGTGTCGGTGCGGGATCGCTCCGAGCGCTGCTCGTCCGTACTGCTCCCCCACCTGACCGCAGGCGATCCACAAACGAACAGGGAACTGGTCATGACGCTGGTCAACCGTGAGCGGGAAATCGACACCCTGCAGGTCCTCCTCCGGGACGCACTCGCCGGACGGGGAGGCGCCGTCCTCCTCCAGGGTCCGGTCGGTATCGGCAAGAGCGTGCTGCTGCGGCACCTCACGAGCGAGGCCCGTCTCGGCGGCACCCGCGTCCTGGCGGCCCGGTGCGACTCCCTGGAGCGGGACTTCCCCTTCGGCGTGGTGCGGCAGCTCTTCGAACCGGTGCTCGCCTCCCTCGGGCCGGAGGGCCGCGACCGCCTGCTCGCCGGTCTGGCCAGACCTGCGCTGCGGGCTCTCGACTCCTCCGCCCGCCACGACCAGGTGGGCCCCGCCACGGATGACGTGTCCCACGCCGTGCTGCACGGCTTGTACTGGTTCACCTGCCATCTCGCGGAGGAGTCACCGCTCGTCATCGTGGTCGACGACGCGCACTGCGCCGACCTGGCGTCCCTGCGGTTCCTGACGCACCTGGCGCGACGCATGCAGGACCTGCCGGTCCTGCTGGCCGTGTCGGTGCGCACCAACGACGGGACGACCGACGCCGCGCTGCTGGAGGAACTGGCGGCCCATCCCCACGCGCTCGTCCTGCGGCCCCGGCCACTCAGCCTGTCCGGGGTGTCGGAGCTGGTGCGGGAGGCTGTCGGCCGTGACGTGGAGCCGGGCTTCTACGCGGCGTGCCTGGACAGCAGCGGGGGCAACCCCCTGCTGGTGTGCGCGCTGCTGACCATGCTGAAGTCCCAGGGGGCATCCTTCACCGTGCCCGGGCTGGAGCGTGCCATCGCCGACGGTGGCACGCTCTTCGACGGCGCGGTCCTGCAGATCCTGCGGCAACTGCCCGCGCCGACCCTGGCCGCTGCCCGGGCCTTCGCCGTGCTCGGCGAGGGCTGTCCGCCCGAGGTGCACGCCCGCCTCGCCGGGCTGAACGAGGCGGCGCTGGGCTCCGCGGTCCGGACGCTCGCAGGCGTGGGCCTGATGAGCGCGGTGCCGGCGGACAGCCCGTGGTCCTTCAACCACGGGCTGGTCCGGGAGGTGATCCTGGCGGACATGCCGCCGGCCGAGCACCTGGCGGCCCACCGCCAGGCGGCCCGGCTGCTGCTCGACGCCGGGGCGCGCGCCGAGCAGGTGGCAGGGCACCTGACGATGCCGGACCTGCCGGTCACCGAGCCGTTGGCCGTCGGCGTCCTGCGGGAGGCCGCCAGGGAGGCATCGGTGCGCGGCGCACCGGCCGTTGCGGTGGAACTGCTGCGGCACGCGCTGAGGGAGCAGCCGGACACCTCGTCGGGGGCGTGTGTCCTCGCTGAACTGGGCCTGATGGAGGTCGCGGTGGACGTGCACGCCAGTGTGCGGCACCTGCAGTCGGCCCTGGAGCACGTCGACACCCCGCTGAAACGGTTCCGCGTGCTGGCCTCGCTGGCCAGCGGGCTGACGCGGACCGGGCAGGTGCCCCGGGCGGTGCGGCTGCTCGCCGAGCACGGCCCGGCGTTCGAGGAGTCCTCTCCCGACCTCGCCGCGCTGGTGGAGGCCCAGCGTCGCCTGATCGCCTGCGAGGACCTGACGACCTTCCGTCCGCTGCTGGACGAGCCCCGGGGCCCGGCGGGCATGGCAGGCGACACGCCGGGGGAACGGGCCCTGCTGGCGGTCGGCGCCGCGTACGACGTGCTCGTCGGGCAGACGGCTCCGGATGCCGCGCGCACAGCCGAGCGGGTGATCGCCCGCAGCGTCCCCGGCATCGACTCGCCGTACGTCCCGACCACGGCGGCGACGGTGCTGCTCCACGCGGACCGCCCTGAGGACGCCGCCCACGCGTACCGGCACGTCGTCGAGTCCGCCTGGGAGAGCGACAACCGGCTGTCCCTCACCCTGTGCACCATCTGGTGGGCGGAGGCCGCCTACCGGGCGGGGCGTCTGTCGGACGCCGAGCAGGCGTCCCGTGAGGTGCTGGCGGTGGCGCCGGAGGAGCGGTGGGAGCCCGGGCAGGTCCTCTCGGTGGCGACCCGGGTCCACGTCCTGCTGGAGACAGGTGACGTCGCCGGCGCCGACGAGTTGGCCACCCGCACGTTCCCCGAGACGGCACTCGACGGCTGGCACTGGAACGAGTTCCTCAGCGCACGGGGACGTCTCTCCCTCCGGCACAAGGAACCCCGGGAGGCACTGGCCGACCTGCTGGAGTGCGGGCGGCGGCAGCGGCAGTGGCAGCGGCACAACCCGGCCGTGTCGACGTGGTGGTACTGGGCCGCGCGGGCGCACCTCCGGCTCGAGGACCCGCGGGCCGCACGCGCGCTCGCCGAGGAGGCCGCCGACCGGGCCCGTGCCGGG